>CAIMMJ010000001.1 GCA_903842515.1 uncultured Bacteroidota bacterium
GAAAATATCAAGGTTACTCATGAAGAAGTGATCAATCAATTGGCATTGCAAATTGCCAGTATTCATCTTTCAAAAACTAATATATTATTTAATTTATTTAAAGCTTTTTTTAGCGGAAAACCATTTCAAGTTGGGTACTTTTATAGTGGAAACGCAAAGAAAGAAATTGAAGTTTTAAACAGTATACACCAACCTCAAGCGGTATTTTGTCAGTTGATAAGAACAGCAGAGTATGCCCAAAATATTAATCCTCACCTAAAATTAATTGATATAATGGATGCTTTGTCAAAAGGAATTGAAAGAAGAATTCCAAATGAGAAATTTCTCTTTAGGCAATTACTAAAATTAGAACTAAGGAGATTAAAAAAATATGAAAACAATATCTCCTCAAAATTTGATAAATCATTTATTATTTCTGAACAAGATCTTGGCTATTTGCCAAAATCTTTGCAAAATAATTGCAGTGTAATTGCCAATGGAGTTGATTACGAATTTTTTTATCCGTCAAAAAATAATTCAAAGAAGTATGATTTAATTTTTGCAGGCAATATGGCCTATCCGCCTAATATTTTTGCAGTAAATTTTTTAGTGAAAGAAATTCTACCACTATTAAAAATTAGCTTCCCTCAAATAAAATTGCTTATTGCCGGTGCCAATCCTACCTTGGATGTTTTAAATTTAAAATCAGAAAATACAGAGGTTTCCGGATGGATTGAAGATATAAGAGAAGCGTATGATTCTTCTAAAATATTTGTTGCGCCAATGTTAACAGGCTCTGGATTACAAAATAAAATTTTAGAATCTATGTCAATGCAACTGCCCTGCATTACAAGCCCCCTAGCGGCAAAAGCATTAACAAATGTGTCCAAAGGTGTACCATTTATCTGCGAAAATCCAAATGAATATGCAAGTGTAATAAGTAATTTACTAGTAAATGATGAACAACGTGCAAAGATTGGCGAACAAGGTAGAGAATATGTAATAAAATACTACAATTGGAACAATATTGCTAAACAATTAGAAAACAATTTAAATGACTAAAACAATAAGTGCCCCAACAAAGAATAACTGCATGGAGATTGGGTTTGTGAAAAAAAAGTTCTCACATCAGGGCAAATTTATTCTGCAACTTAATAGTCCATTGTTTGAATTAAAAAGCTCCACTGAATTTATTTTTTTTGAATATGAAAATTGTTTAATACCCTATAAAATAATTGAACTAATTCAGAAAAACGATTTAGAATTTTTAGTACAATTAAAAAACATTGTTAGCGAAAATGATTTGCTACCATTTTTAGAAAGTGAAGTGTGGATAGAGAAAACAAAAATTAAAAAACTAAAAAACAAGGAGTTTGATTTAAGTCAACTTATTGGATTTTCTGTGTTCAACAAAAACACGGGGTTAATTGGAGTTTTACATGAAATTCAGGAAAATAAATTTCAGCAGTTAATGAAAATTAAAACCTCGCAAAACAAAGAAATTCTTATTCCATTTGTTGAAGAGTTTATACTAGAAATAAACTCTAAAAATAAAATAATTGAACTTGATTTACCAGCAGGATTACTAGAAATGAACGATTAAAAAAATGGATAGCTCTATTTTTTATTTCAAACAATTTTCGGTTAAACAAGAAAAATCTGGATTAAAAATTGGAACAGATGCAGTAATTCTTGGGGCATTATCAGATGTAAACCCAGAGGTGGAATTAATTTTAGATGTTGGCACTGGAACCGGAGTAATTGCCCTTATGATGGCTCAAAAGAAAAATTGCACAACAACTATTATTGGAATTGAGATAAACAAAAGCGCCGCACTCGAAGCCACTTCAAACTTTTTAAACAGCAAATGGAATCATAATTTGACGTGCTTAAATATTTCATTTCAAGAATTTTCAAAACACTATTATAAAAATATTGATCTTATAATATCCAATCCACCTTATTTTAATAATTCATTAAAAAGCAAATCAGCAGAAAAAAGTACTGCCAAACATACTGATGAATTAAATTTTTATGAACTAATCGAAAACTCCTCAAAACTGCTTTCTCCCGCAGGAGAATTGCATGTTATAATTCCTGCCAATGAGTTTGAGCATTTCTGCTCTATAGCCAATAAAAACAGACTTTTTGTAAAGAAAGTTTTTTGGATAAAATCTACTGAGCTATCAAAAATAAAGAGGGCAGTAATTTTCTTTTCATTTGTAGATTCAATAAAAACTGAACGCACAATTGTTGTAAGAAAATTAGCAGATAACAACTATACAGACCAATATAAAATACTTACAAAAGACTATTATTTAAATCTTTAGTTGTAAACTTTTACATTAAACACAAACTCCTGCATTTTTTTAATTTGCTTTGGTCTTTTTATACCATTTAAAAATGAAGATTTACTAAGAATTGGTTTTTCTAGTGTTGAATCATTTTCAATTTTTGAAACGATATCTAAAAGCAAGGCTGTTTTTATGGCAAATCCGGTAGCATCTTTTTCTGTTTGTTTTCCGGAGATTATTCCAATAATGTTTCCGTCATTGTCTAAAAGCGGACCACCGCTATTTCCTGGATTAATAGGAATAGAAATTTGATAAGAAGTAGAATCTCCGTTAAATCCATTATTAGAACTTATTGCACCTTCGCCATAAACTACCTCATCTTTAGGATAACCCAACGTAAATACATTTTCTCCTAGATCTACTTTTTTTGTTTTTAAAAAAAATGGGATTTTTTCCCATGAATTAAAACTAGAATCATCAACCTTTAATATTGCAATGTCGTTTTGAGGATCTACCATTAATACTTTTACTCTTAATTTTTGATAAACAGAATTCTCTACAAAAACAGAATCGCCACCCTTTACAACGTGATAACTTGTAACAATATATCCGTTGTTACTTATTGCAAATCCAGAGCCTCCAAAACTACTGATGGTTGTACTTCCTTTTTTCTCTGATTCAACCTCTAAGTTTTGTACCAAAATATTATGGCTCTTTTTTATTCTATCTAAATCTCTTCTTAATGATTTAAAAGCAGAGTTTTTTATTCCTCCGTTAATGGCCTGAAAAGTAAACACAGCACCTAAACTTATTATTAATGCAACACTTGCCGCAACAGATGCTATCTTCCAATAAGAAAATTTTATTTCTTTAATTTCTTGCACATCAGCAAGAGATTCTTCCTCTTTTTCTTCCACTTTTTCGAAAGAGAAATTGTGCAAATGAATTTTTTCCATGGCACTTTTTAGTTTTTGCCTTTCTTTTATCAGCATAAATGACTCAATCATTTTTGCATGATTTTCGGTAAATATTAAAAGCTCCTCATCCTGTTTAAGCAAATTTTCAAATGCAACTGCATCTTCCGGGCTCATCTCTCCCATTAGGTAC
>CAIMMJ010000002.1 GCA_903842515.1 uncultured Bacteroidota bacterium
AGAACTCCGATAAAAACAAAGACAACAAAGACAAAGATAAAAATCAGGAACAACAAGCTCAACAAAACAAAGGAAAAATGAGTAAAGAGGAAGCTGAGCAATTGTTAAGTGCTATTGCAAATAAAGAGAAAGAGCTAAACGAAAAAATGAAAAAGAAAAAAGCATTTGCCGGAAAAGCTCAGGTAGAAAAAGATTGGTAACAAACAGTATATACATAATGAGTAAGAAAATTATTTTTATTTTTTTAGTGTTCGTAAATCTACTGTCGTTAGATTTAAGTGCACAAGAGTTAACAGCCTCTGTCAATAAAAATAGAGTAGGTGTTGGCGAGCAATTTGTATTAACTTTTTCTCTTAATACAAATGGTTCTGGTTTTAGAGCTCCCTCTTTAAACGATTTTAATGTTTACAGTGGTCCAAATCAATCTACCAATATGAGTTTCATAAATGGAAGCATGTCTCAACAAATTTCATTCACCTATTATTTGGCAGCAAAAAGCGAAGGCAAGTTTACTATAGGAGCTGCAAGTATAAATTCAGGAGGAAAAACATATACGTCCAAACCAATTGTAATAGATGTGGCAAAAGGTAATGCTCCGCATTCAAATAACGGGCAAAATCAAAAAGGAAATTCTAATCAGCAAAACAATTTAGATGAATACGATTTGGGCAATAATTTATTTATTAGAACAGTTACTAGCAAAAGTAGAGCCTATGTTGGTGAGCAAATTATTGTAAGTTATAAAGTTTATACTCGTATAAATATTCTTGATAATGCTGCCACCAAGCTCCCTGTTTTTAATGGTTTTTGGAGCGAAGAAATTCTATCCGGAAACAGACAAGCAGAATTTAAACAAGAAAATATTGATGGATTGCAATATCAAGTTGCAGAAGTAAAAAAAGCAATATTAATTCCCCAACATTCCGGTTCTCTCTCAGTAGACCCCCTTGTAATGGATGTGGTAACAAGAATAAAAAATAAAAACAGGTCTAATGATCCCTTTGAACAATTTTTTAATATGGGTGGTTTTGGAAGTTACAAAGATGTAAAAGTTAGCATAAGCTCCAAGCCTATAAAAATAGATGTGCTGCCTTTGCCAGAAAAAAATAAACCCGAAAGTTTTAAAGGTGCTGTTGGAGATTTTTCTATGGAGGTAAATATTAAGCCAAGTAATTTAAAACTGAAATCTAATGATGCTGGAAATTTAATTGTTACTATTTCTGGGAAAGGAAATTTAAAGTTATTAGAACCTCTAAAAATTAAAGCACCCTCAGATATAGAAATGTATGATGCTAAATCTACCGATAAAATTTCCACCACATCCAGCGGCTTATCGGGCAAAAGAAGTTTCGATTATTTATTTATTCCAAGAAATCCCGGAAAGTATACCTTAGAATCTGCTCCATTTACTTATTTTGATCCGGAAAAAGGAAATTATGTTACACTTAAAACTCCTGATTTTAATTTAGATGTAGAACGAGGAACTTCTTCAAATAACTCAGCAAATCCAATAATTTCTTCTTACAATACCAACAAAGAAGACGTTAAATTATTGGGCAACGATATAAGATACATAAAAACTAAAACAAACTTAACTGGTATTTCTGAACCTTTTTATGGAAGTATTTTTTTCTGGATATTATTGCTTGGGCCTTTTATTGGTTTTGCAAGTTTTGTTACTGTGCAATCAATTAAAAATAGAAATGGAGGAACTACAGAGTATCATCAAAAAATGGACATTAAAAAAGCACAGAATCAGTTAAAACTAGCAAGTGTTCATCTGTCTCAAAATAACCATGAATTATTTTACAAAGAAATTTTAAATGCATTAGATGGTTTTTTATCAGCAAAACTTTTAATACCAATTTCAGAGTTAAACAAAGAAAAAATTTCGGAAGCACTACAAAAACGGGGAGCAAATGCTGAGTTAATTTATAATTTAAAAAATATTGTTGAAAAATGTGAGTTCGCAAAATATGCTCAAGTAAAAGACAACAATTCAATGCAAACAGATTACACTCAAGCTATAAATATTATATCCACCATAGAGCAAAATATAGTATGATAAAGAATTTAGTAATCATAGTTACCTTATTGTTTTTTTGGAATACAAAAAATACATATTCTAATGTAAAATCAGAATTTGAAAAGGCAAATACTTTATATTCTCAAAATAAGTTTAAAGAAGCAAAAGATGTTTATTTAGAAATTGCAACTCAAAATTACAGAAGTGCCGAATTGTATTTTAATATTGGCAATTGTTTATATAAATTAGACAGTTTAGAAGGTGCAATTTTGTATTTTGAACGTGCTAAAAAACTCAAGCCCAATGACGAAGACATTAATCTAAACCTTCAAATTGCAAATGGAAAAATTGTAGATAAAATTGAACCTATTCCACAACTATTTATTGCCACTTATTGGATAGAATTTATTAGCTTTTTTGCTACATACATTTGGGCTATTATTTCTATTGTTGTTTCATTTGTTTCGGTATCGTTTTTTCTAATTTACTATTACGCAATAAAACCACTTTCAAAAAGAGTGTTTTTTTTTAGCGGAATAATCTTTTTTTTACTAATGATTTTTATGTTGATTGTAACTCATTCTTCTAATAATTATTTTAGTGCAAAAGACAATTCAAGAGCTGTTATTTATGAAGATGTAGTAAACATTATGAGCGCTCCAAATGAAAATTCAATGAACCTTTTTAGTTTACACATTGGAACAACAGATCAAGTAAAAGAAGTGGAGGGAAATTGGTTAAAAGTAAAAATAGACAACGGAAATGAAGGTTGGATAAAAAAAATAAAGGTTAGAATAATTTAATTTATCTAGTAGACCCTCAAATTCTCGTAAATTCAATGAAATCAATTGATTTTAACGAAAACATGGGGTTCAAATCTACCGTTTTCTGATGTTTATTTTTAAAAACATGGTATTTTTTCGGAGCGAAAAACGGCCTCATTTTATCTGGTTATTTTTGTACAGCAAAATGCGGGAAC
>CAIMMJ010000003.1 GCA_903842515.1 uncultured Bacteroidota bacterium
ACTGTGCGTTACCTACATTTTCTCTTGCATAGGTAAAAGGTGCAACCAAATTAAAGAATTGCAAATTTTGCCATTGAATTAAGAACGCAGAAGCACCAATACTCAATTTATTGTTAGCCAAAAACGTTTTATAACCCACTTCATAATTGTTTGAATATTCAGGGTCAAAAGTTTGGCGAACATTGTTAGGTACTTTTTGAGCATTTACACCACCTGCACGAAAACCACGAGTATAAGTAATGTAAATATTTGAACGGTCATTAACAGCATAACTCAAAGCTAATTTTGGTGAAAGGGCAGAGTAATTTCCGCTTACTGTTGTGTCTGGATTGATTTGAGTGAAAACGCCACCTGTAAATACTGCATCACCAAATCCGTTGAAAGTTGCTTCACGTTTTTCATAGTCGTAGCGTAAACCTGCTGTGGCTTTCAATTTTTTTGTAAACTGATAACTCAACTCTCCAAAACCTGCAAGTCCAAAATTATTTGCCTTGTTTCTGAAAATGGAATACGTGTCGGGGAATAGCGGACTTTCAAAAGCTAAGTTGGTTGATGGTTCATAGCCAACTTGCGAAAACCCATAGAAACCTGCCGTGTATTGAAGTTTGCTATCAGAGTTTGAATTAATACGAAATTCTTGGCTATACACTTGTTGCGGTGGCAATTTTTCGCCAATAGCACTTTTGTAAAACGAGTGATAAAAGCCCGGAAAATCAATATCCTTAAAAGACAAGTCAATAGTTTGGTAGGCGGATATTGAAGTCAATGTAAACTTATTACCGAAATATTTTGCCACCAACGATGAGTTTAAGATGTTGCGTTCGTGTTCTCCCACTCTTGCTAAATTGATTTTGTCAGGATTTGCAAGTGCTAAATCTCTATCTGCTTGTGAAACGAAAAAGCCTGTGTTGTTGCTCCAATCTCTTTGACCTTTCAAGTTCAATGTGAAGCTCAGGCGTTTGCTTGGCAACCACTTTAAATACATATTGCCATAAAGATTTTTTTCTCCACCTACTGTTCTGCCATTTGCTGAACCGTCTGTTGAACCTGTTCCTGTGGTATCGTTTTTCCAATAACCGTCTTGTGTTTGGAAAAGTCCATTTACACCAAAGAATAATTTGTCTTTGATAATTGGTGTTTTAAAACCAAAACTGTGACGTTGCAAACCTAAATTACCTGCACCAACTTCTGCAAATCCAGTCGTTTTGTTGGTAGGTTTTTTTGTGATGATGTTGATTACACCCCCCATCGCATTACGACCAAATAAAGTACCTTGCGGTCCACGCAATACTTCTATTCTTTCAATGTCTGTAAAAGCAAAACCATTGGCTAAGATATCAATGTTATTTACATCGTCAATGTAAGTTGAAACAGCAGGATTTTCGCTGAATACCTGAATACCACGAATAGACTGCACTTGTTGAAACGGAACACCTAATTCTTGATACGTATAATTCGGCACTAAGGCAGTTAAACCACCAAGTCCCCAAGTACGTGTATCTTCAATTTTCTTTGCTGAAAGAGAAGTGATTGACGTAGATACTTTTACAATATCTTCTTCACGTTTATTAGCTGTAACCACCACTTCACCCAGAGTTTTGGTATTGTCAGATAATGTTACATCAACTGTTAAGACTTGGTCTGCTACTTCTAATTGTTGAATTTTAGTAGCATAACCAATGGCACTAAATTGTATTTGATAAGTGCCTTTGGTAAGGTCAAGACTAAAATTACCTTCTTTGTCTGAAACTGCACCGCTTGAACTGTTTAGCACAGCAATGTTTGCGAAAGCAACTGCTTCACCAGTTTGGGATTTGATTGTCCCTTTAATATTTTGAGCAAAACTGCTCGTTGCCCAAAGGCACAAGAATGTTATGATGATGTTTTTGAAACTCATTTTGAAATTTGATTGAATGTTAGAAATAATG
>CAIMMJ010000004.1 GCA_903842515.1 uncultured Bacteroidota bacterium
ATTTCTCCAAAGGCATTTTCTGCAACCTTGCGTTTAAATGCCCCAATTTGCACTTTAAAAATAATTCCTTTTGGAGTAGCAGCGTCATAAGCAATAGCGATAGCATTTGAATTGCTAGTGATAGAATTATTTGTTGTTGAAGTATTATCTATGCTCCCTTTTCGATTATTTGTCTCGGTTTTGGGTGCAGATTCTTTTACCTCAGCAGGTTCTTTGCTTAATTTGTTTTGTTCTGTTAATTCTTCCTTAGGTGTATCGGTTTTATCATTTTTAGTTGAAGTGGCTGCGGCTAATTCTTTTGCTTTTTCTTGTTCTAATAATTGAGACTTCTCTTTTTCATCTGCGGCTTTCTTTTTCTCCGGATTCAAACTAAGTAATTTGTCCTCTAAAACTTTAATTTCTGAATTTTCATCAACAAATTCAGTTTTTCCAATTTTTTCATAAATAAGTGTGTAGTCGCTGGCTTCTCTGTTATCTAGTTTATTTACAAAATCAATAGCTTTATCGTCTTTTGCTTTGGTTTCTTTTGCTAATTTTTTTGCAACAGCGTAAGAAGCATCTGCAATTTTTATATACAATGCAGAAGAATCTTCTTTTTGTTTAGAAAGTTCTTTAAGTTTTCTCTTTTGTTCACCTGTTGCTCCATCAGCCTTTTCAGAGAGTTCAGCGGCCTGCATTCCTAGCATATTAGCAGTATCTCCGCTTTGTTGTGCCTTTGCTAAATATTTTGAATAAACAAAATTTATACTATCACCTTCCTGACGAAGATTGTAATATGTATTAAATTGATTAGATTCAACTATTTCTTTGATTGCCTCTGCAGAAAAACTTAAGCCTTTTATTTTGTCGCCTATTTTGTAGGTCTTGTATTTAGTGTATTTGGGTTTAGAGGGATTTGATGATTCTTCAGCAATAATAGCGTTTGATTTGGTTTCTGTTTCCGCAAGTTTATTTTGTGCTGTGGCACTTGTTGTACTTTCTGTATTAGATGTGTTTTGGGTACTTGTAATTTTATTTGTTGGTGCTGTTGAAGCGGAATTTTCAGTTGTTGTTTTTGTGTTTTTGTCTGCCTCGCTAGTTGTATTAACAGCAGCAGTAGTATTATTTGTAGCTTTTGCACTATTTGCATCAACATTAGATACTGGCTTATTTGCAATTTCAGCAGTTGTTGTATTTTCTATTTTTGTAGTTGAATTTTCTGAAGCAATACTTTCTTGGTTTATTTTAGAATTGGCTGGTGTGTTGGTAGTACTATTTTCAATTGGGTTGACTGGTAAAGTAGTATTGGCATTTGTTGTTGGTTCTTTTTCAGCACTATTAGTTGAATTTTTACTTACTGTTCCTGTATTTTCTGTTCCCCCAACGTTAGTTTCAGCAGTTAAATTGCTTTTTGGCGAAACAATAGATACATATTCTGCTTTTACCTTTTCGGCTTCAGAAGGACTTAATTTGCTCAGGAATTCCTCGTTTGCAGTTTTCTTTTGAGATAGTGTATTTGTTTTGTTTGCCAACAAATTCTTTAAACTGTCTGCCTTTGCCAAATCTTTTCTTCCTTCTAAATCAAGTAAAACGGCATCAGTTTCAACTTTTCTTCTTAACTTTTTATCTCCACTTTCTTGGGCAGTTTCTAACAATTCTAAAACAGAGTTAACTTTATTGTTTCCACTTGTATTTAATTGCTCAATTTCAGATTTAACTTGCTCAACCTCTTTGCTTAATGCATCTTCATCTAATTTATTTTTTACATAAATAGCAGAATTTCCTACTAAAGGCGTTCCTGAATTTGTTTTGGTACTAATTTCTGTTGTGCTGTTTTTGGCTGCTGTGTTTGATGATCCTGTTTCTGCTAAACTATTATTAGTGGTGGTGGAATTCTCCTTGGTTCTTTCTGTTTCATCTTCTTTTCTTTTTACATTCTCTGCTTCAATTTTGGCAGTTTCTGCAGCAGCATCTGAAACACTTTTCTTTTCGGCAGCTAACTTATTTTCTGCGAGTTTAGGATTCCTAGCTTCCTCTGCTTGCTTTTTTAATTCAACAACAGCTGTAGAAATAGAATCAATTCTTGCTTGTTTTTTTGCAGCGCTGTTTTCATAATCTTTTGCTGCATTTTCTGCATCGGTTTTTTTGGTTTTATTTTTTAAACCAGCAGCGTAATCTCTTAAATCTTTTGCGGTGGCTAAATCTTTTTGCTTACTTGTTTCAAGGCTGGCAATAGGTTTTTCAATTTCTTCTGCCTTAACTTCAAGTTCTTTGGCTTTTTTCTCGTTTTGCTCGATTGCCAATTTGTTAGTTTCAATTAAGTTTTGAACCTCTGCCAATATTCTATTTTGATTTTCAAGTACTTTAGCTTGCAAAGAATTTGCTCTTTCTAATTTCTTTACTTTTTCTGTAGAATTTTTTTCGGTTTCTGCTTGTGTTTTAAGTGCTGAAATATCTACCAACAAGGATTTATTTTCTTCATTTATTTGGCCGCTAACAGTAGAATTGGTCAATAGCTTTTCTGAATTTGTAATTTCGGTTTGTTTGGATTCAATTTCTTTATTTTTAAACACTAAACCTTTAGTATTTTCTTCGATAAAAATTTTATTGGCTTGTTCTGTTAATTTACTTTTTTGGACCGGGTCTTTTGCTTGAGCAGCTCGCTTTTTAAAATCATTTGCCTTGCTTATTTGTTCAACAGAAATACCTTTACTGCTTGTGCTATTATTAGTGGCATTTGCTACAGCCTGATTTTCTGAGCTAACATTACTGTTTTGTACTTTATTTTCTTTAGTAGCATTAACAGTATTGTTTGGAACAGGTTCAACCTTGTTTTGATTAGAATTGTTCTCTTGCTGTGCATCTGTATTTGCCTGACTTTCTGTTTTTGCAACAGCAATTCCAGCATCTATTTTAGCTTGATTTCTTTCCTCAATAAGCTGAGCCAATTGTTTTTGAACCAATTCTTTTTGTTTTGGGTCTGAAAGAGTTTTTAAGTCTTTGTTTAGATTTTCAATTTGATTGTTTAAATCATCAATTTTGGCCAACTTAGGATCAGCATTAGGAGTGTTAATGGTTTCTGACTTAAAGTTCTTTTTATCGGCACTTAAGCTAGCAAATCCATCGTTGTTTCCTTTTTCAGCAATAGCCTCAAGTGCTGCAACATATTTCTCTTGTTTGTCGCTTTTTGCCTTTTTTTCTGTGTACCTTGCTTCAGCTTCTTTAAGCTGAGTTTGCATTTCTTCGGCCTGCATGGCATAAAGGTCTGCTTTCTTTTTTAGCGAAGTGCTTTTCTTTCTTTGACTCTCATTTTCTAAATAGGAAG
>CAIMMJ010000005.1 GCA_903842515.1 uncultured Bacteroidota bacterium
ATGGAGAGATGGTCGAGTGGTTTAAGGCGCAGCACTGGAAATGCTGTTTAGAGGTGACTTTAACGAGGGTTCGAATCCCTCTCTCTCCTAAATATTCTTTGATAGCGTCCTTAGTTCAGTTGGTAGAACGCAGGTCTCCAAAACCTGATGTCGAGGGTTCAAGTCCTTCAGGGCGTGTTATAATAAAGTTCTTATATGACCAAGGAAATTAACTATACGCTATAATAAAATTTGTTTAGACCCCTTATATCAAATAAGGATTAAGTTATTATTAGTAAAAAAAGATAAAAAAAATATGGCTAAAAAAGTTGTTGCAATCGTAAAACTTGCTTTAGATGCTGGAAAAGCTACACCCGCACCTCCTGTGGGTCCAGCGTTAGGTCAAAGAGGTGTTAATATCGTAATGTTTTGTAAAGAGTATAATGCAAAAACGGCTGATAAGATTGGATACATTATTCCAGTTGAAATTACAGTGTACGATGATAGAAGTTACACATTCATTCTAAAAACTCCTCCAGCGTCTGTTCTACTTGTTAAAGCAGCAGGCGTTCTAAAAGGTTCGGGAGATCCCCAAAAGAAAAAAGTGGGCTCTATTACTAAAAAACAATTAGAAGAAATCGCAGAAACAAAATTACCAGATTTAAATACAAAAAGTAAAGACTCGGCCATGAGAATTATCTCAGGAACAGCTAAGAACATGGGCATATTAATTAAAGAATAACTATACAAAATAATGGCAAAAGTTTCACAAAGAATAAAAAAAATTCACGAAAAGATCGAATCAAGACCGTACAAAGCACTGGAGGCATTAAATTTACTAAAAGAAACGGCAACGGCAAAATTTATTGAGACAGCTGAAGCACATATAAGTTTGCGATTAGACACTAAATACGCAGATCAACAATTGAGAACGACTGTTATATTACCAAAAGGAACTGGTAAAAAAATTCGTATTGGTGTTATAGCCCAGGGTGAAAAAGTAAATGAATCTTTGTCAGCTGGTGCTGATTTAGCAGGGTCTGATGAATTAATTCAAGATATTCTAAAGGGAGTGATCAATTTTGACCGATTAATAGCTACTCCTGATATGATGCCTGCCATAGCAAAATTGGGTAAAATACTTGGTCCTCGAGGATTAATGCCTTCTCCTAAATCAGGTACTGTTACTTCAGATGTGAAAGGAGCAATCGAAGAATTTAAAAAGGGTAAACTAGAGTACAGAGCTGATAAAAGCGGAATTGTACATTTGCCCTTCGGAAAAACGGACTTTTCAGTTGAAGATTTACTTGCAAATCTTGAAATAGTGCAAGAATCTATAGATAAAAATAGACCATCAGGAGCAAAAGGAAGATATTGGAAAAGTTTTTACATTTGTAGCACTATGGGGCCATCTATTTCAATAGATATAAACAATTTCCGGGATAAAGTATTCTCATAACTTATAAGTCTACTCTTTCAATTAAGAAGCAAATAAACAAAATATACTTATATGACGACAAAAGTAGAAGAAATTATTGAACAATTAAAAACACTAACTTTACTAGAAGCTGCAGATTTAGTAAAACAAATTGAAACAACATTTAATGTTAGCGCATCTGCATCAGTAGGTGCAATTAGTATAGCCTCTCCTACTGCAGGTGCAGCACAGGAAGTTGAAGAGAAAACAGAATTTGACTTAATTTTAGAAGAAGTCCCTGCAGATAAAAAAATAGCTATACTTAAAGTTGTTAGAACTTTAACTGGATTAGGTCTTAAAGAAGCGAAAGATTTAGTTGAGTCTACACCAAAAAACATCAAAGAAGGTGCTTCAAAAGATGATGTAGAAGCAGCTAAAAAGCAGTTAGAAGAAGCTGGTGCTAAAGTAAAAATTAAATAAAAAATAGATCCAAAAAGAATTCTTTTTGGATCTATTTTTTATTTTTATACTAGAATAATCCTAGCGTTAGGGCTTGATTGATTGGCAAACATGCACCAATCCCTAGCCATATAGCAACTACTACACTGAATAAAAATAAGGCCATTGCAAATGGTCTACGGAACGGATTTTGAAATTTATTAACGCTTTCAATAAATGGCACTGTAATTAATCCTAATGGGACAGAAGCCATTGATAAAACTCCTAAAAGTTTGTTTGGTATAACCCGTAACAAGTTAAACGTTGGGAAAAAATACCATTCTGGCAAAATTTCTAGAGGAGTAGCAAATGGATCCGCCTTTTCACCTAAAGGAGATGGAGATAAAACTGATAAACCAACCATACAACCCAAAGTACCTAAAATAACCACGGGGAACATATATAGCAAATCATTAGGCCATGCTGGTTCACCATAATAATTGTGTCCCATTCCTTTTGCCAACTTTGCACGTAGTTTAGGATCTGTTAAATCCGGTTTTTTTAACACTGACATGTAATTTACTCCTACAATAAGTTTTATAAAAAGTTAAATTTATAAAGGACCTGAAATCCCTTGTTTTCTAATCATTAAGAAATGCGTTAACATCAACACAGCTGCTGCAACTGGTAGAACAAACGTGTGTGCACTGTAAAACCTTGTTAAAGTATTTTGGCCTACACTCACACTACCTCTAAGAAGCTCTACTAAGAGACTTCCTACTACAGGTATAGCTTCTGGAACTCCTGTTACAATTTTACAAGCCCAGTATCCTACTTGATCCCAAGGTAAGGAATAACCTGTTACACCAAAAGAGACAGTAACAACGGCTAATGTTACTCCGGTTACCCAAGTTAATTCTCTAGGTTTTTTAAAACCACCAGTTAAATAAACTCTAAAGATGTGTAAAATCATCATAAGAACCATCATACTTGCAGACCATCTATGCATAGATCTAAATAGCCAACCATAGTTCACTTCTGTCATAATAAATTCAACAGAAGCAAATGCCTCAGCAACTGTGGGTCTGTAGTAGAAAGTCATAGCAAACCCTGTGGCTACTTGAATAATAAAACATGTAAATGTAATACCACCAATACAATAAAAAATGTTCACATGAGGCGGAACATATTTGCTTGTAAT
>CAIMMJ010000006.1 GCA_903842515.1 uncultured Bacteroidota bacterium
GTAAGTGTTGTTGGCCCAACACCGGCTGTAGCAGGATTAAATGAACCTGTAGATGTTACACCAGTGCCACTCCACAAACCACCGGCAGGACTAAATCCAGTTAATTGTATTGGCGTGTTGGTGTTGCAAAATTGCTGAGGAGTAGCTCCTGCATTTACAGTTGGCAAAGGATTTACCGCAACATTAACGGTTTGTGTTGTTGAACAGCCATTTGTGCTTATTCCTGTTACTGTGTAAAGCGTGGTGATGATTGGATTTGCTGTTACCGATGCAACATTATCAACATTTAATCCTGCTGTAGGCAGCCACGAATAAGTGTTTGCACCACTTGCTGTGAGTGTTACATTTTGTCCAACACAAATTGTAGAAGAGGACGGAGAAATAGTTATTGTTGGTAATGGATTTACGATAACCTGAATTGTATCGGTACTCAAACAAGAACCAGCGCCAATAGAATATGTTAAAATATTTATTCCAATACTTGCACTTGAAGGATTAAAATTATCACCAGAAATCCCGCTTCCACTCCAAGTTCCACCAGTAGGAGTAAAACCGGTTAACGCCACTTGGCTTGCATTGGTGCAGATACTAAAACCATTGCCAGCATTTGCAACTTGCGGACTTGTAACATTCGCCGTAATAGCTGAACTATTTACACAACCATTTGGATCGGTAAAAGTGTACGTAAGTGTTGTTGGCCCAACACCGGCTGTAGCAGGATTAAATGAACCTGTAGATGTTACACCAGTGCCACTCCACAAACCACCGGCAGGGCTAAAACCAGTTAATTGTATTGGCGTGTTGGTGTTGCAAAATTGCTGAGGAGTAGCTCCTGCATTTACAGTTGGCAAAGGATTTACCGTAATATTAACGGTTTGTGTAGTTGAACAGCCATTTGTGCTTGTTCCCGATACTGTGTAAAGCGTTGTGATGATTGGATTTGCTGTAACCGATGCAACATTAGCAACATTTAATCCTGCTGTAGGCAGCCACGAATAAGTGTTTGCGCCACTTGCTGTAAGTGTTACACTTTGTCCAATACAAATTGTAGAAGAGGAAGGAGATATAGTTATTGTTGGTAAAGGATTTACGATAACCTGAATTGTATCGGTGCTCAAACAAGAACCAGCACCAATAGAATAAGTTAAAATATTTGTTCCGATGCTTGCAGTTGAAGGATTAAAATTATTACCAGAAATCCCACTTCCACTCCAAGTTCCGCCAGTAGGAGTAAAACCGGTTAACGCCACTTGGCTTGCATTGGCACAGATATTAAAACCATTGCCAGCATTAGCAACAGTTGGGTTGTTAACGCTTGCTGTTATTGTTGAACTATTTGTGCAAGTAGTTATTGGATCCGTATAAGTATAGGTTAAAGTTACGGAATTTACACCAACAATTGAAGGAGTAAAAACTCCTGTAGATGTTACGCCAGTGCCACTCCACAAACCACCTGCAGGGCTAAAACCAGTTAATTGTATTGGCGTATTGGTGTTGCAAAATTGCTGAGGAGTAGCTCCTGCATTTACAGTTGGCAAAGGATTTACCGCAACATTAATGGTTTGTGTGCTTGAACAACCATTTGTGCTTGTTCCCGTTGCTGTGTAAAGCGTTGTGATGATTGGATTTGCTGTTACCGATGCAACATTAGCAACATTTAATCCTGCTGTAGGCAGCCATGAATAAGTGTTTGCGCCATTTGCTGTAAGTGTTACACTTTGTCCAATACAAATTGTAGAAGAGGACGGAGATATAGTTATTGTTGGCAATGGATTAACTGTTACTGTAACTTGTGCGGTGCTAGTGCAAGTTCCGCTTGTGCCGGTAATTGTGTATATTGTGGTTGTGGTTGGGTTTGCAGTAACTGTATTTCCTGTGGTTGCACTTAATCCGGCTGCCGGACTCCAACTATAGTTAGAAGCATTACTTGCAGTTAAGGTGGTTGAAGAGCCTACACAAACACTTACTGAGGCAGGGCTAACTAAAACCGGAGTATTAGGTACAATTGTAAAATTTGTTGTTGACGTAGTTGTGCCGCATTCATTGGTAACATTGGCTGTTACAATGTGATTACCGGTGTTTGCAAACGAAATATTTGTAGGACTTGCACTTGTTGATGTGGCTGGAATTCCACCCCCAAACGTCCAAGAGTAGGTGAGTGCGTTTGTAGCACAATTGGTATCAGATAAAGTTGGATTAATTACATAAGGCAATAGGCAACTACCTGAAATAGGGAAAACGGTTGCTAGTGGTTTTTTTTTGACGACAATAGTTCTAGTTGTAGTTAAAGTACCGCACACATTAGTAACACTAAGCGTTATTGTATATGTGCCTGCATTTGTAAACTGAAATGAAGGACTGGTAGAACTTGCTGTAGTACCGCTTGTAAAAGTAAAAGCAGAAACATTATCGCATAAACTAGTTGCACTATAAGTTACAGCCCAACTGTAGGTATTTGTGCCACATGTTGGTTGGGGAGTTGTATTATTTGTAGTAATATTTAATGGAGCACAGCCGCTATTGTTTGAAACGGTGAAGGCAGGAACAATTGGGTTGGTGATGCAGATAACTTGAATTGAAGTATCATTTCCACAACTTACTCCTCCTGCTAATAGTTTAATAGTATAGTTTCCGGCAACTGTAAACTGAACACCCAAAGAATTGGAACCCCAAGAAGTTGGATTATTTATATTTGGATTGGGATTTCCGATTTGACCAGAAACGACATTCCAGCCAACAGCTGGTATAATTATCCAATTAATCTTTGTTGTAGTGCTGCAAATGTAATTACCACCCGAAGAAACAACCTGATCAGCATTTGTTGTTGTATTCGTAAATGTTACAGTTTGATTTGTACAAGCATTTGGTGTAGGCGAAGTTGTAAAACTTGCAATTGGTTTTTTAGAAATGGTTATTGGAGCTACAGTTGCAGAGGATGAGCCACAGGGGTTTGAAGCACTTATGCTTACAAGAAAAGAATTATTATATGTACCAGCAGTATAACCACAACTCGGTAGCGAAAATGTATGAACAACGTTAGCAGGTAAAGTCGCTTGAGTATAATTAATTGATGGTGTTCCATCATTAAATGTAACTTGATAGGTTGTGCCAGGTGCATTATTTGAAACACTAGAAATTGGGAATGTATAAGTAGAAGGTAAACAACCGTTTGTACTTCCTGGATTTCCTAAAGCAATTGCTGGGTTACTTCCATTGTAAAATTGATACCTCGCTGTATCTCCGCAACCATTGCTGCTAGTAAGTGTTAACAAAACATTTGAAAAGCCTTGAATGGCATAGTTATGTGAAACATCTGTAAATGTTGCATTACTAAAATTTGGAGTTCCATCACCCCAGTTTATGGTATAACCTGTAACAAAATTTGTAAACAAAGAACCATTTTGGACATCTAATGCATATGCAGCTGCTCCATTGCAATTTGCAAATGGTGTTGTTCCTCCTGTATTGTCATACATTGCAGCATCTGGCCTATTTATAACCGATACAGAATTAGTAACACTTGCCGAACAGCCACTTGAATTGGTTGCAGTTAATGTTACTGAAAAAGATTGATTTCCGCCATTGCCATAAGCATCAAATTGATGAGATGGAGAAATGGCAGTTGAAGTAGTTCCATCACCAAATGCCCAACTATATGTTAAACCTGTGCCGCTAGAAGTATTTGTAAATTGTATAGGAGTTAATGAACAAACACCAGGATTTACAACAGTAAAACTTGCTGTTGGCAAAGGACTTATAGTAATAGTGTGCGAAACAGAATCTCTACAAGCAGGACTCGTAATCCGCTTGATTAACCAAACGGTGTAAGTGCCAGCATTAGTATATGTGTGCGATTGAGAAGAAGTATTATTTACCACTGTATTGGCGCTTAAATCGCCCCATTTCCAAATACAAGTATCGGCAATTGAAGTATTGTTTGTAAATGTGGCAACACTGCCTGCACAAACTCCTGTAGGAACTGTAAAAGCTATTGTGCCAGAACATGCAGCATAAACATTTACGCCTTTTATTAGGAATAAAAAAAATATCAAAATTATTTTGGCGTAATGTTTTTTCATTTCTAAAAATTAGGACACAATGTGGTTTTAAAATTACAATCGTTGTTTTTAGATATTTTAAAACCCACCTGTATAGAACCAAATTTATTAACCAAAGGTGCGTAACCAACACCGCTTAATACTGATGTGTATGAAATAAAAAATTTACGGAGAATTACACTTTTGCCTTTATCTAAGGGTTTTAACATAAAGTTAATTGTGCTTATAAATGTGTTTACATTTCTACGATAATGTTCTATGTTATAACTAGAGAATGCTGCACCAATACTTAAACTTTTATCAATAAAAAAATGAGTTCCTACCACAATTCTTTTTATGGGTCTTTGTATTTCTACTTGCGAATAAAATTCCTTAGTTAAACTAGTTGGATTTGTATTAATTAATGAAAATGTAAAAACCGAATATCTTGGCAATGAAACACCACCAACGTTTTTAACAAAACTCGCTTCAGTGTTTCCATCCAAGCCATTTCTAGGCGATTGCAAATGATGCACAGAAGCCGAAATATCTCCACTCCAAGCATCACTGTTAAAGAAAAATAATTTTGAAATTGGAAATCGAAACTGAACATTACCGCCAATATCGGCACGAGTTTGCCTGTAATAAAGAGATAAATCGCTAGTTGAAATGGGTGTGGATGACCACGCTTCTATTTGTTTGGAAAAAATGAGCTCTGACGTGGTCAAACTTTTTGTGAAAAACCCAAGGTATAAACCCATCGCAACAAATGGTTTGTTCTGAAAATTGTCGCAGTGTAAACCTTCGTATTTTTTATAAAACCACCTAAAATTTATAATGTTTGCTTTAAAGCTATTCGTTTTAATTTGCGGATTTTTTCCTTCCGCATCATTTAAGTAGGATAGTCCATGACCAATGTAAACTCCTTTATTAACCTTATATGCGGCGTTTACAAAAAAATAGCCGGTTCGGGGATTTGGTAAAACTCCAACCAGATTAGATTGGTAATTTCCACCGCCTTCAATTCCTTTAAGAACTGTAAGAGATGTTGGATGAAAATAATTTCTATTATTAATGGGGTCCGAGAAAGTAGGATCCTGTGCCTTTGAGATATCAAAAACAAAAATAGTTAGAATAAAAATCAGGTATTTTATCTTCAAAAATTGGTGATTGTTTGGCAAAACTACACAATTTATCTGTAGATTAAATAATATCTTACAATAAACTTAATATTCTCTTAAAAAAGTTGCTAAAAATTAGATTTGCCTTAAATATAAAGCACAATAACTTTTTGCAAATGCATCTGCTATTTTTCGTAAAATAGTTTGATGGACATCATACGAGTAGGCTTAAGCAAAAATCAATTAATCCTTACTTGCAAACCCTCTTATTTAACCACTACTATTTTTTTAGAAATAACACTTTTGCCTACATCAAATTTTAAAATATAAATGCCGGGGCTCAGAGAAGCGGTTTCTAATTTAAGTGCATGATGCCCTGTGTTTTTTGTTATTTGAGGCAGCGATAAAACTTCTGTTCCCAAATAACTACATAAACGAACAGCTACATTTGTTGGTGATTGCAAAGTATAGTCAATTGTAAAATAATCTTGTGCAGGATTTGGATAACAATTAAAATTAATCAGTGAATTTATATTATCTACACCTGTTCCTGTTGTTCTGCAAATGCCGGGAATATTCTCATCCAACCAATTCAGTCTTATTCTTATCCAATTTTTTAGTGAATCTATTTCTGCAGTATATGTTGTTGCAACAGGTCCAAAATCCGGAGCAGGACCGCTTAAGCCAAGTAGAGGCCACTTTTTAAAATGCCTGGTTTGAGCGTTTATTACCATATTTCTTATGCTATCTATGTATGCAAAAAGTGTGGTGGTATCTAACATTCTTTGTCTATAATCTTGGTAGGTGCAACGCAGCTCATTATTAAATGTGCTGTCCTGCAATAAACGCACATACCAGCCCGTAGAATAATTATCGGTGGGGCAGTCGTTATTTAAGTGTGCCCAACCGGCTCCGCTATAACCTTCGTATAGGCTGCAAACTCCTCCAAGATTTTTCCATGCCCAATCGAAATCCCAAACGGGACCTGCTCTAAGTTTTCCTCCCTTGGAATATTTATCTTTGTTAAAAAAAACACTCTTTTTAAAACCATCTGCATTTCTGGATACTTCGTTTACTAAAAAATAATCAATAAATGATTTTACATCCATGTATTTTCGGTATCCTAAAATTGGATCAGTAAAATTAGAACTGTACAAGGCAGTTTCTAAACTATCTACAAAAGAAGCTATGTATGCTTTTTGGGAAGTATTAATAGCATTTTCATCAGGATATTCATACACAAAGTGAACATCAAAACCCGGATGATCAATGGGAGAAAAATTAGATTGAAAACTATTATTTGGGTTCCAATAATTTTGTTGAAGAATATATCCTCCTGTTAGTTCATCTCCAATTGTATCTATTGGGTACAAGCTTGCTATGTTCACCCGATTGTTGTCTCGCTTTATTTTTTCTGCTATCACATAAATTCCCCTGTAAGAGCTGTCAATAAGCACTTCGCACAATTGTGACCTGGCGCTGTAATTTCCCATCTCTCCAAAAAGTTTTAGCGACATTAAATTTTTTATAAGAGAACGGTCGTTGTAGTTTGAAAGCAATACCCAATCGTTTTCTGCCGGCATTCCTAATAGAGAAACATTGTTATTGGTGCCATTGGCATTGCGAGTTTCAAAATTATACGGACGCTGCGGATAGCCAGAGGAGGAAGCACCTCTAATTTCAATGCCTACATTTCCGTTGTATACATTTGCAGCGTCAGTTACATAAGTTATGTTATTTACACCGTTATATTTAATTTGCATGAGGCAATCAATTTTTGTGTTTTCTATGATGGTTTGACCTAGGGTATTTATCATTACTAAGGGCAGTTCTGTGCTATCAAGCCTTACTGTTCCTAAATCGTTTACGCAAAGATTAAAGGAGCCTGCTGCACTGCCATATCCAAACACTTGAATATAAATTGTTGCCCCGGGTGTAAGGTCATTTAACAACAACAAAGAATAGTATCCATTTCCGGCATCATCGTCGCAACCCAGTAGCTGCATATTATAACAAGTGGTATCTGTCCAAACAGCAATGCCAGAATCGTTTATTGTTCCGCTGTCGGTTTCAAATTTTAAATTTCCCGATGGTGGAACTTGCATGGTAAACCATACATCGCCACCTTGGTAGTTTGCACAATTTGGGCTAAGCCCTGAACCCGGAAACCCTATATTACTTGCAAATAAACATTCATTTGTATCAATAGGAATAGCTGTGCATGGATTACTTCCGGGCAACAAGGGAGTGGTGCAATCTCCTATGGCAGAAAATACATAACCGGTATCAGGGTTGGGGCCGTCCTGAAAAACAATGTTCCAAGTGGAATCTTGCAATTGATAAGAGTTTTCATTTTCATAATCGCCTGCTGTATAAACCAGATGGAAACTGTCGCCGTTGCAAATCCAAAAAGTAGATGTATTTCCGTAGTTGGTTGCACTGTATGTTCCCGCTAAAAAATTATTAATAAATACCTGTAAAGTAGCTCCATTCCAGCCATCTCCATAGCTATCGTGTAACACTAATTTATAATTACAGCACTGTGCGTTTGTATTTATGCTTTGTAGGCATAAAATAAAAATAAGAGTAATTTTTATTATTATTTTAATGTTCATGCAGATAATTTCTTCTTTTTGTATATTCTGTTTATTACTACTTTTTAAATAAATTTTTGCACTCAAACATACATAAAATAGTTTAGTGTTTATCTTGCTTAGTTATAACTCTAACTATTTGTTACTTTGGTTTTGCTTCAATTTTACAGGCATAAAAAACATATTCTGTTTTTGTATTTTGTTTTTGGGGTTTCTTATTTCGCATCATTATTTATAGTGTTTAAAAATTGTGGTTAGAATATGCATTGCCAATTTATTATTCTACAAGTTCTCATTTTTTCGAAGTTGTTATGGTGGTGCATAAAGCAAATAAAAGCTGCGTGCAATTTTCTTGAACATCTGCAATAATTTCCTCAGAAATTTAAAAATAGTTTGTGTTACTTAGTTGAGCCTCAAAAAGTCGTTTTGTAATTTTTTCAATTGGGCTTTGCCCAAACCCATTCACTTCTTTGTCTTGAAACAAAGAAGTAAACAAGAAATTCGCCGCGGCGAACAAGGCTCCATTTTATCTTTTCCTCCTGAC
>CAIMMJ010000007.1 GCA_903842515.1 uncultured Bacteroidota bacterium
AGTAATCGATAGAAATGGTAAGCCTGCATTATATGGCGACATCATTGCTCGTGCTGATAAAGGAATGGAAAATGGAAAAATTGTTATTTCCATGAACATGAATCCAGATGCGGCTCAAAAATGGAAAAAATTAACTGCTGCTAATTCACCTAAAAACCCTCAGGATCCTAACGACAGAGGCCGTTGTATCGCTATTGTAATGGATGGTTTAGTTTATTCTGCACCAACAGTTAATGGCGAAATCCCTAACGGTAGTTCTCAAATTTCAGGAAATTTTGATCAGGCAGAAGCTGATGCATTGGTTGCCATTTTAAGTGCAGGTAAATTACCTGCTCCTGCTCGTATTGTTCAGTCAACAATTGTTGGGCCTACTTTAGGTCAGGAAGCAATTGACAATGGGTTAATTTCATTTGTAATTGCCTTTATCGTAATCTTAATTTTTATGGCCATGTATTATAATAAAGCGGGTTGGGTTGCTAACTTAGCTTTATTAATCAACTTGTTCTTTATCATGGGTGTGTTGGTTTCTTTAGGTGCCGTATTAACATTACCAGGTATAGCAGGTATCGTATTAACAATTGGTCTTTCGGTTGATGCTAACATCTTGATCTTTGAACGTATTCGTGAAGAGTTGGCATTAGGTAAAACAATTTCTTTGTCCATTAAAGAAGGTTTTAAACATGCAATGTCATCCATCATCGATTCTAACGTTACTTTATTGATTTTAGGTATCATTCTTTACATATTCGGTAGCGGACCAGTTCAAGGTTTTGCAACTACTTTGTGTATTGGTATTATCTCTTCATTATTTGCAGCTGTTCTTTTATCTCGTGTGGTATTTGATACCATGTTGAATAAAAAAGTTAACATTCCTTTTGACAACAGCATGACTCGTAATGCTTTTAAAAACATTGCATTTGATTTTGTTGGAAGAAGAAAAGTATATTATGCAATTTCTGCTGTAACTATTGTTTTAGGTGCTGTGTTTTATTTTAAAAATGGTGGTTTAAATCTTGGTGTTGATTTTAAAGGTGGTAGAACATACCTTGTTCGTTTCGACAGAGATATGAAAACAGAAGATGTAAAATCTAAATTGACTGTTGCATTTGAAAACGAAGCACCTGAAGTAAAAACTGCAGGTTCCGCGAGTCAGTTAAAAATTACTACTTCTCATCAAATAGCTAATCAAAACGAAAGTGCAGATAAAGAAGTAGAAGAAAAACTAGATAAAGGTTTAGCAACAACAGGCGCTAAATTTAAAGTAGAAAGTTCACAAAAAGTTGGGCCTGCTATAGCAACAGATATCGTTTACGGAGCATACGGAGCTATCTTATTCTCTTGCTTGGTGATGTTTATTTACATCGTTATCCGATTCAAAAAATGGCAATATGGTTTAGGTGCAGTTATCGCTTTATTCCACGATGCTTTAGTAGTATTGTCATTCTACACCATTTTTGACGGCATGTTGCCATTCTCATTAGAAATTGGTCAGGATTTTATCGCAGCGATTTTAACAGTAATGGGTTACACCATGACAGAAACTGTTGTTGTATTCGACCGTATCCGTGAAAAATTATCTGAAAGCGGCAAATCAGATGTGTTTGGTGAAGAAAGAAATAAGCTGATTAACTTTGCATTAAATAGCACGTTAAGTCGTACCATTTTAACTTCATTAACTGTATTCTTCGTGTTATTAGTAATCTTCATCTTTGGTGGCGATAGTATTCGCGGATTTATATTTGCATTATTGATTGGTCGTGTAATTGGTACTTATTCTTCATTATGTATTTCAACACCTGTGGTTGTTGATTTCGATAAAAAGAAATAATTATTCGCTTAAATAATTTAAAAAGGCTGCTCAAAAATTTGAGCAGCCTTTTTATTTTTAATACAAATAGAACTGTAATTAAACAGTTTCAGCATATCTTTCTTTATTCTTTGTTTTTTCAAGGTACATTTCCAATAATTCAGGAATTTTTTCAAAAGCTGTATTTAATGCTCTGCTTGTACGTGTTGGGATAAATTCAATTTTTTCACCTCTAGATGCTAAAAAACCAAGCGGAGTTATTCCGGCTCCTCCTGCCCCGCCAGTACCTGTTGCCTCTCCATCTCTTTTCTGTTTTAATTTACCTTCACCTTCAGCCCCTCCAATTCCTATACCTACTGAC
>CAIMMJ010000008.1 GCA_903842515.1 uncultured Bacteroidota bacterium
AATTATTGTTGTCGATAATATAATTATTCATGCTGTATTTTTATTTTTGGAAGTATTTAATTAATTCAACTTCATTTAATTTTTGTTGCTCACCGGTTATTAAATTTTTAACGGAAAATTTATTTTCTTTCAATTCATCTTCTCCAATTATAACTGCAAACTCAGCCTCTGTTTGATTGGCATAATCGAGCTGTTTCTTAAATTTTGCGATATCAGGATAAACCATAATAGGAATATGTAGAGTTCTGATTTTTGATGCAATTTCAAATGCTTTTTTTTGTTCTTTTTCACCCGAATGAATTACCAAAATAAATGGCGGTTTGGTTTGTGAAGGAAATAAATTTAACTCTTCCAGTACATCGTAAATTCTATCTGCCCCAAATGAAATTCCAACTCCCGAAATATCCTTAAGGCCAAACATGCCGGTTAAATTATCATACCTGCCCCCGCCACCAATGCTTGAACTAAATTCTCCCACCGCAGTTTTAATTTCAAAAATACATCCGGTATAATAATTCAATCCTCTAGCAAGTGTTATATCAAGTTCTATGTTATTGATAGAATTATTTGTGCTATTGTTTAATAAAAACTCTATTTCTTGTAGTCCTTCAGATTTGGCTGTATGGTTAAAAATAAGGTTTTTTAATTGTTCAATTTTTTCTGAGTTGCTGCCATTTATACTCAAAACGTGTTTTGTTTTATTGAGCATTTCTTGGTTAAAATTTTTATTGCTCAATTCTTCTAATACTTTTTCTAAACCTATTTTATCTAGTTTATCCAAAACAACTGTAAACCCAATAAAATTATTTTCACATCCAATCCATTTTGCTATTTCAAAAAGCAATTTTCTATTGTTAATTTTTGTGATAACATTTAAATTTAGAGATTGAAATACTTCATTAATTACTTCAATAATTTCTAGTTCATTGGCTAAAGAATTGCTTCCAATTACATCAATATCGCATTGGTAAAATTCTCTGTACCTTCCTTTTTGAGGTCTGTCGGCACGCCATACCGGCTGAATTTGATATCTTTTAAATGGAAATGTTATTTCGTTTCTGTTTTGCACAACGTATCTTGCAAACGGTATGGTAAGGTCGTATCTCAGCGCTTTTTCGCAAATTTTACTCGCAAGTTTTTTTGGATTTTTAAATTCTTCATCTGAGATATTTTCTAAGTAGTTGCCAGAATTTAAAACTTTAAAGATTAGCTGATCACCTTCGTCTCCATACTTTCCTGTAAGCGTAGAAAGATTTTCCATTGTTGGAGTTTCTAGCGGAAAATAAGCATGAAGTTGAAACACATCTTTTAACGAATTAAAAATATAGTTTCGCTTAAGTACCTGTTTATGGCCAAAATCTCTTGTGCCTTTTGGAATGCTTGGTTTCAATTTTATAAATTTTGCACCAAAAATATAGATTTCAAGTATAATTAAAGATAATTGTTTTTGTATAAATTTGGTAAATCAATTGAGGTTATTAATTTTGTTGAAAATAATTAAGTTTCTTACCATGAAAAAAATCCTTCTTTTGCTTGCAATATGCTTGACATTTAATAATAATTATGCACAAATTTATAAATCGGTAGAAAAGAAAGGAAACATTTCATTTCATTCATACACACCAATGGAAAACATTGATGCAAAAACAGGAGCCGCAAATTCTCTGTTAAATACCAGCAATGATTCTGTAATGGTAAGGGTGCAAATGACAACCTTTGAATTCCCAAAAAAATTAATGGAAGAACACTTTAATGAAAATTATGTAGAGTCTTCAAAATTCCCAATGTCTTCTTTCAGAGGGAAAATAAATCAGAAACTAGATTTTAATTCTGACGGAGTGCACAAAGTAACCTGCACTGGAAACTTAACTTTGCATGGAGTTATTAAGCTGGTTACATTTGAAGGAATAATTACCATCAAAGGCGAAGAAGTTAATTTAACATCTGATTTTAAGATAAAACTTGTAGATTACGGAATTAATGTCCCTAAAGTGGTGTTTAAAAATATTGCCGAAGAGATTGATGTTAAGACCAATATAACTTATTTGCCCTTTGCAAAGAAAAAATAAATTGATTAAAAATGAAATGTTTCGATATTTTTGTTAAAATTGCATTCTGAACTTTATAAAATAAGAGATAAAAAACAGTCAGCCCAATATGCTTGATATATTTGAATTTTATAATTTAATGGAGCGGAACAAGATTATGTTGTCTTTTAAAGGCGATATAACCTCTGAATTGCTCACTTCCATACTTCAAATAATGGAAAGCAAGTTGGATAATCTTCAGGAAGAACCTAAAACGAAAAAGAAGGTTTACAATGTTTTAGTAGAATGTCTTCAAAATCTTTATCACCACCTAGATGCAAGACCCAATGCAGAAGATGGCAGCGAAAATCATAAAACCGCTATTTTTATGATTGGAAAAATTGAAAATGAATACTCAATTATTACCGGAAATTACATGCTTACCAAAAATGTAGAGAATTTAAAATCTAAATTGGTAAAGATAAATGGGATGACCAAAGATGAATTAAAAGAATACTACAAGGAAGTTTTAAATAACGATGAGTTTTCTTCAAAAGGAGGCGGTGGCTTAGGTATGATTGATATTGCAAGAAAATCAGGTCAAAAATTAAATTTTCAATTTGTTCCGGTAGATAACAACTTTACCTTTTTTAGCTTAAACATAAAAATCGCAAACAAAGAATAATATACAAAATGGATACATTAATAATAGAGGGATCTGCAAAAACCCCAGACATAAAATTTAATCCTCAATCAGGAGTTGTTGAGATTAAAGGAAGATCAATTCCAGAAAATTCTATAGAGTTTTACAAACCATTAATTGATTGGTTAGACAAATACTCTTTTAAACCACAACCCAATACTGTTGTAAATATTCAATTAGAATATTTTAATACAAGTTCGTCTAAGTGTATTTTAGATGTATTTAAAAAGTTGGAAGCAATCAACAAGAGTGGAAATAGCAAAGTAATTATCAATTGGCATTTCGAAGAAGATGATGAAGACATGAGTGAAGCTGGTGAAGATTATCAAGCTATCATAAATGTGCCGTTTAATATGGTAATGGTAGAAGAATAATCAATAGTATTTAAAAAAAAAGCCCCAACTATTGGGGCTTTTTTTTTGAACTTAAAAAATGAAATTTAAACTGACTTTGATTTGTTTTTTGCTCTTGTTTGGGCTCATTGTTTGTATAAATTTTAATTTGATAAATTATGGATTTTCTCAGCTCTTTGGGCAACTAAAAATTATTAGCTCTACAGTTTCTAAAAATGAGTTTCTAAACAACGAATCTTGTTCTCAAAAAGAAAGAATTGCACTAAAAAACTCGGACCTTATTTTAAAATTTGCAAAGAAATATGGTTTTGATGCTGATAAAAATTATTTAAAAATTGTTGAGCCAAGTCATCCTAAACTTATAGTTGCATCTGCATCTGAACAATATTATATTAAGCCATATTTATGGAATTTTCCTTTTTTGGGAGCTGTTCCCTACAAAGGATTTTTTAATCGTAAATTGCTTTACAAAGAAATAGATTTTTTAAAGAAAGGCAACTTTGATCTTGATACAGGCCAAGTAAATGCCTATTCTACTTTAGGAATATTAAACGACCCAATAATGCCTGTAATGTTGCAATTGAATGAAGCAGATTTAGCTGAAACTATTTTTCATGAACTAGTTCATAAATATTATTTTGAACCCAAGAAACAGCACATAAATGAAAGTTTGGCTCAAGCATTTGGAGAAAAACTAGCAGAAAAATATTTGCAAACAAAATATGGAGATGCCTCCTCTGAATTAGCGAGTTACCAACTAAAAATTAAGAAAAGAGATGCTTTGCAAATTTTTTTTAGAATGTTTGCTC
>CAIMMJ010000009.1 GCA_903842515.1 uncultured Bacteroidota bacterium
GAAGTATTTGCTTTATTTTCACCAGTTCCTGATTTTTGTTTAGTATTACCAGCCTCCGCATACGGCGGATTAATATACAAGACCAATTTTTTGCGCTTTTCATCCTTACTAATTATCTCAAACAAACTATCGGGCAATTTCCCTCCTTTGGAAATGGGTAAAAAATCATCATTCAAAAAATCAAATTGAAAGATATGATTCTTTAATAAGTTGGCGCCATGGTCAATACGTTCGTGTACTACATTTATATCTGCTTGGTCTAACGTACTCGCATAAATGTTGTATTTATTGGTTAAACCTGCTAATAGGTTTCCCGTCCCTGCAGCGCAATCCCAAATGAAATAGTCGTCTTGCCAGTTTTCACCTAAATAATCTGTCAGGTATTTTTGGGAAAGTTCCACCCAAATACGAGGAGTAAAAAAGGCACCTTTGCGCTCCCTGATGTCTTGTGGAACTAATAAATCCCTTCGCTCAAGGATGTAGTCTTGAAATTCCTTTATCGGAGGACGCTTGTATTGTTTCCAAAATTGTAGGTACGTATCTTTGTTTTTAAGATTAATAGTGGCATCAAACATTTGTTTGATATTTTCCTTGGCAATTTTATATCCTTCATTTTGAAAAACAACAAAGAGGCTATCTCGAATACTAAGGTCATCCTCAATGAGCTGAGTATCCTTATCATCAACAAATAGGTCTGCTAAATAAAAATCGCTATCTAATATGTTTGCCTTTTTTAAATCATCCCATTTAACATTTATAATCGGTTTTACTATTTCTAACCAGCGCAAATAAATGGGGATAAAATTGTTTTTATCAATCTTTAATTTATTAGTAGTGGTAGCGTTTGCTATATTGTTTTTAATAAAGTGTTGTAATTCTTTCTCGTCTTTTTGGTAATCGTAGATGTAAGAATTTTGATGTAAGGTTGCTTCAATACGTTCTTTTATGAGCAAAAATTCTTTTGTTTCATGGTTACTTGGTTTAACATTCCAGTTAAAATCATTGAGGTAAAAAATGTCTTGAACACTGATGTATGGAACAAATGCAATTTTTTTAAAATCAAAAGCGCCTAAGAAAGCAGGAGGAAGTGTTTTATCAAAAGTTCGCGCTTTACCAATTGTTAGAACCAATTGAACAAACATAGTCGTTACATCAAAATTTCCTGTTTTAGCCTCAGCCCATAACAAGGGTGTTCTACCAAATGAATTATTTTGTTTCGGAAATACTGTAAAATCGATATTGCCTAATATTTCGGTGGTATCAAATGCTTTAAACCAATCTACTCCAATCTTATTTTTAAGTTCTTCTTCTCGAATGTTTTTGTATTTCATTTTTTTTGTTCTCTCTTTTATAAATTACCTATAACGTTTTGCAGCTACCCGAAGGTGGCGATTTCGAAGCACTTTACTGTCAACCAAGCACAAACTTTAATAGATGCACAAAGCTTGATTTAACCACTGAACCGCCACTTTTGGGTAGATGCTGTTATGGGAATGGGCTATTGTTTAATCATGTTGAAAGTTTGATTAAGTCCATTAATTCTAAGGAAATAGACTCCTGGTGGAAATGCCTCCATTTGAATAATTGATTTCTCAGACACAAGGCCGGTTTTTATTATTTGGCCTTTAGTATCCATTAAGGCATATTCATGTCCGATGATTTCATTTCCCGCATCCATAACAAAATAAGAAGTAGTTGGGTTTGGGTAAACCCTGACTAAAACGTGATTAATTTCAGAAGTTCCTGTTGTTATTGTTGGTGTATAAACTCTGATTTTGTTGCTTCCTGAAACAGCAGCAAGACCATCTGCTGAAAAACAAACTCCGGAAGTATTGGTGAAATTCAAAACATCTGACCATAGCATATTTAAAGAAAGATCGAAAGCATACACACCATCTTCTCCATTTGTTGCATAGATAATATTATTGTTAGTAGCTGAAATCCTTGGCGAATAAAAGCCTCCCTGCGCAATGGAGGCCGATGAATCAACTATGATGCCTGTAAGCGGATTTAAACGAATGATTTTCCCATCGGATGGTGCATAAATTGAACCATCAGATCCAACACACATCGTACTGAAGGAACAATTACCATAGATTTCGGTTTGCCACAATAA
>CAIMMJ010000010.1 GCA_903842515.1 uncultured Bacteroidota bacterium
CTAAGTGGATGCTTTATTTATTATGCGTTTTTACCTTTTGACTTTGCAATTACTTCTTCGGCAATGTTTCTTGGAGCCTCTGAATAGTGAGAGAATTCCATAGAAGACGAAGCTCTTCCTGATGTAATTGTTCTTAATGTTGTAACGTATCCAAACATTTCGGAAAGTGGAACTTTAGCTTTTATAACTTGTGCACCAGCCTTTGAATCCATTCCTTCTATTTGTCCTCTTCTTTTGTTTAAATCACCTACCACATCACCCATGTTTTGCTCTGGAGTAAGAACCTCAATTTTCATGATTGGCTCCAACAAGCTAGGTTTAGCTTTAGGACATGCTTCTCTGTATGCTGTTTTTGCACAGATTTCGAACGAAAGAGAATCTGAATCCACTGCATGGTATGAACCGTCTATTAATCTAACTTTTAATGTTTGAAGCGGGAAGCCAGCCATAACACCATTTACCATAGATGTCCTGAATCCTTTTTCTACTGATGGAATGTATTCTCTTGGAATGTTACCACCAACTACCTCATTTACGAACTGAAGACCACCATTTTTTGCATCTGGAACAAAATCTTCGTCAACCGGAGACAAGAAAAACTTGATGTCGGCAAATTTACCTCTACCACCTGTTTGTTTCTTATAAACTTCTCTGTGTTCTACTGTTCCGTTGATTGATTCTTTGTAGTTTACTTGAGGTGCACCTTGGTTAACTTCAACTTTAAATTCTCTTCTTAATCTATCTACAATAATTTCTAAGTGAAGCTCGCCCATTCCACTGATTACTGTTTGACCAGTTTCTTCGTCAGTTTTTACACGGAAAGTAGGATCTTCTTCAGATAATTTACCTAGTGCTACACCCAACTTATCCATGTCGGCCTGAGTTTTAGGCTCAATTGCCAAACCAATAACTGGCTCAGGGAAGTTCATCGCTTCAAGCACTATAGGATTCTTTTCGTCGCAAAGGGTATCTCCTGTTCTAATATCTTTAAAACCTACTGCTGCTCCAATATCACCGGCTTCTATATAATCTATTGAATTCTGTTTGTTGGCATGCATTTGGAAGATACGAGAAATTCTTTCTTTGTTTCCGCTTCTTGTATTTAATACATAAGAACCAGCATCTAATCTTCCTGAATAAGCACGGAAGAAACACAAACGACCTACAAATGGATCGGTTGCAATTTTAAATGCAAGAGCTGTAAATGGCTCAGATACATCAGGACGACGTACAACTTCTACACCAGTATCAGGGTTTGTGCCTGTAATGTTATTTTTATCTAGTGGACTTGGCATCAATTCCATTACCAAATCCAACATGGTTTGAACACCTTTGTTCTTGAAAGAAGAACCGCAAACCATTGGAACTACTTTATTGTGGATGCAAGCTTGACGAAGTGCAGCAAGAACTTCTGCCTCTGTAATTGAATCGGGATTGTCGAAAAATTTCTCCATTAATGATTCATCAAACTCAGCAATAGCTTCTAACAATTGGCCTCTCCAATAAGCAACTTCTTCTAACATATCAGCCGGAATAGGAACTTCTTTAAAGGTCATTCCTTTGTCTTCTTCGTTCCAAACAATTCCACGGTTGTTGATTAAGTCTACAACACCCATAAAATTTTCTTCGGCACCAATTGGCAATTGAAGTGGAAGTGGATTACCACCCAAAACTTCTTTTACTTGTTTAACTACATTTAAAAAATCTGCACCAGAACGGTCCATTTTATTTACGAAACCAATTCTGGTAACATTGTAGTTGTTGGCTAATCTCCAATTTGTTTCTGATTGCGGCTCAACACCGTCAACAGCAGAAAATAAGAAAACCAATCCATCCAATACTCTTAAAGAACGGTTTACTTCAACTGTAAAGTCAACGTGACCGGGAGTATCAATGATATTGATTTTGTATTTGTTGTCTCTGTAATTCCAAAAACAGGTAGTGGCAGCAGAAGTAATTGTTATACCTCTTTCTTGCTCCTGAACCATCCAGTCCATAGTAGCAGCACCATCATGCACCTCACCAATTTTGTGATTAACACCTGTATAATAAAGTATTCTTTCGGTAGTGGTTGTTTTACCTGCATCGATGTGAGCAGCAATACCTATATTTCTTGTATATTTTAAATCGTGAGCCATTTTAATTTTTAGAACCTAAAGTGTGAAAATGCTTTGTTTGCCTCGGCCATTTTGTGAGTATCTTCTTTCTTTTTGTAAGCAGAGCCTTCTTCTTTTGCTGCAGCAACAATTTCGCTAGCTAATTTGGCAGCCATAGATTTTTCGTTTCTTTTGCGAGAATATAAAATCATCCAACGGATACCTACTGCAATTTTTCTTTCTGGACGTACTTCCATAGGAATTTGGAAAGTTGCCCCTCCTACTCTTCTACTTTTTACCTCAACAGTTGGAGAAACATTTGCAAGAGCTTTCTTGAATGTTTCAAGACCGTCTTCTTGAGTTTTTTCTGAAACGATAGCTAAAGCATCGTAAAAAATATCGTAAGCGATACCTTTCTTGCCATCGTACATTAAATTGTTTACAAACCTAGTAACGAGTGTATCGTTAAATTTAGGGTCTGGCAATAAAATTCTTTTCTTGGGTGAGCCTTTTCTCATTGTATTATATTGTAATGATCAAAAATTATTTCTTTTTAGCTGGAGCCGGTTGTCCTGGCTTAGGGCGTTTAGCGCCGTATTTAGAACGTCTTTGTTTTCTACCGTCAACACCAGAAGTATCTAAAGCACCTCTAACGATGTGGTAACGAACTCCTGGAAGATCTTTTACCCTACCACCACGGATAAGCACAATAGAGTGTTCTTGCAGGTTGTGACCTTCGCCGGGGATGTAAGCATTTACTTCCTTGGTGTTGGTAAGTCTAACCCTGGCAACTTTTCTCATTGCAGAATTTGGTTTTTTTGGGGTAGTAGTGTAAACTCTTACGCAAACACCTCTACGTTGAGGGCATGAATCCAAAGCGGCTGATTTACTTTTATTCTCCAGCTTTTGGCGGCCTTTTCTAACTAATTGTTGTATTGTAGGCATCTTCTAATTGAGTGATTTTGTGTTAATTAACCCTTTTTAGTCTATTTTTAGGGGTTGCAAAGGTAATAATTATTTATAAAAATGCAATAAAGAGCAAATATTTTTGAATAAAAAGTGAAAGTTTTTTGAATTAGAGGAAAAAATGCAGTTAAACATAGTAAAATGGTAAACTTATTTTGATGATTGGTGAGTTTAAGTTATGCCACAAAGTTTCACAAAATTCCACAAAGGGGCACGAAGGAATGGTGTTAGCTTTTAGTCCGCAGTTATGAATAGTTTTTTTCTTGTGGCCCAGAATGTTGAACACTTCTTATATGAATTTGGGTTATTGAAGTCATAGACTTCTTTTTATTTTTCCTTTAAGTCTAAAGACTTGAAGTAACTATGTTTTATAGATTGGTGAGTTTAAGTTATGCCACAAAGTTTCATAAAATTCCACAAAGGGGCATAATGGAATGGTGTTAGCTTTTAGTAAATGAGGTGAATAGTTTTTTTCTTGTGGCCAAGATTGTTAATCAGAACCTAATAGGAATTTAGGTTATTGAA
>CAIMMJ010000011.1 GCA_903842515.1 uncultured Bacteroidota bacterium
AAAAGCAGATAAGGCAAAAGCAGAGACAGAAGAAAAAATGAAAAAAGACGAGGAAAAAGCAAAGCAAAAGGCAGAAAAAGAGGCCAAAGCAAAAGCCAAGGCAGATGAAAAAGCCAAACAAAAAGCTGAAGAGAAAAAGTAATAATTATATAGAAAGATTTAAAGGGGGAAGCAATTTTGTTTCCCCTTTTTTGTTTAAAATGGATATGGAGAGAAATTGGTTTATTGCAATAAAATTAATTTTTACTCTTTCTCTATCCATTATTTTTAAAAGTGCTTTTTCGCAAAATGATGTTTCTAAAATTGTATTAAAAGAAAACGAAATTAATATTGGCGAAATTCAAGCAGCAGGAACGTTGTTGTACGAAACTACTTTATACAATACAACAGATAAAAGTATTTTTCTTTTACGCACTGATGTTTCTGAATTAGTAAGCACAAAAACTACCACAAAAACTATTCTAGCAAAGGATTCATTGAGACTCTTTATTGAATTTAAACCAATCCAAACAGGCAAATTCAGCCAAAAAATACGTGTATATTTTAGTGATGCAAATAAACCAAGTCAAATAGTACTAAAAGGTTCAATAAATGCCATTCAAGCCAACCTTTTGCAGCAATGCAATAATTTTTCTAGAACTAAAAATGTTACTTCTTCAGCAATTAATCAAAATAAATTAACAATTACAGTTTTAGATTCAATTACTAAACGTCCAATAGAAAATTTAAGTATTGATGTTAGTTACGAAAACACAAAAAATTTAAACCTTATTACCAACCAAAATGGAAGTATAAAATTAGCGGTTGCAGATGTTCCAGTAACAATAGAGATTAATAACTCACATTTTAAGCCATATAGCAGTAAAAGAATTTATTCGCTAAGTTCACCAAAACAAGAAGTTTATTTGGTTCCTAACGATACTTATACATCTGCAGTATATACCAAACAAGTTTTTGTAGAACCAATTATCGAATCAAGTAATAAGTTTTCGGAGAAAGAATTCAAGCCAAATAATTTGGTGTTTTTAATAGATGTATCAGCATCTATGAAAGAAGAAAATAAAATAGAAGATTTAAAACAATCTTTAAAAAATCTGATTGCTTTTTTAAGGCCAATAGACTCAGTTTCAATTATCACCTACTCTTCATTTGCTGCATTGCCCATAGAAGCTAAATCGGCGAAAGAAACTGAATTATTTAATTCTGTAATTGATACAATAAAAGCAAAAGGTCAAACAAGTGGCAGAAGAGCTATTTTAGAAGCCTACACCATTTGCTCTAAGCACTTTCAATACAAGGCAAACAATCAGATAATTTTAATTACCGATGGTGCATTTTCAATCGTTAAAAGTGACGAGGAAAAATTAACAGAATACAAGAGAAATGGGATAAAAATGAGTGTATTGGCCATTAAACCTGAGCGAACAGACTATAAAAGTTTAAAAAAAATTGCTAAACTTTCGGGTGGAAATATTTTAGTGGCAAATGAACCTGGCGATTTCTACAATTTGTTTACAGATGAAATAAAGAATCAATGTAAAAAAAGCCCAAATGATTTCTAACTTTGCATTAAAAATTAAATAAATATGCTAAAAGATATTCCTGAGTTAAAGGTAGAAGATGTTTCCATTGCAATAATTAAAGATGAAGACGAAGTGGCCGGAGAAGTTTGGGATGTGTATTTAATTAATCAAAAAGCAGAAAAAATAACTGGTGTTTTAGTTACATCTACCGGATACGGCGTTATTGGAGACGAAAGCAGAAAAACCTCTACGCTACGACATTTCTTTGAGGAAGTTGAGCCAAAATCTTTTATTAAAATTGAAACTATGGTAGAAGATGTGTTTGATGTGAACAATGAATTTTGGCTAAGTTTTTTTCTAGGAAATAACATGTACGACAAAAAATTTATTTTTGTAGCAGGCAGCATAAAAGAAGAAAATTTTACAAAAGTTCCTTTGGTGCATAAAAGTGGAGTGCTTATAAAGTAGAATTAATGCATCGTAAATTTCTCACTAGTTTAGGTTTACTTCTATTTTTAAATCTCTTAATTAAACCTTTCTGGATTTTAGGTATAGACAGAGCAGTACAAAATTCTGTTTCTCCGGCCGATTACGGCTTATATTATGCATTGTTTAATTTTTCTTTCTTGTTTAATATTTTATTAGACTTAGGAATTACCAACCTCAACAATAAAAACATTGCTCAAAATCATCATATTTTAAATAAACACCTCTCTTCAATTGTTACACTGCGTTTACTATTAGGTATATTCTATTTTATTGCAACAATCTTTGTAGGAATAGTAATAGGATATTCTACCTATCAAATTTTGTTGCTCTGTGTTTTTGGGTGCAATCAATTTTTAATTTCATTCATACTTTATTTAAGGTCTAATCTTTCTGGGCTTCATCTTTTTAAAACAGATTCATTTATTTCTGTTCTAGATAGACTTATTATGATTGGAATTTGTGCTTCATTGCTTGCAACTCAAAGCAAAGAAAATCCTTTTAAAATTGAGTGGTATATTTTTGCTCAAACATTTTCTTACTTGCTAACCATAGCAATAACATTGTTTATTGTGGCTAAAAAAGCCAAACTAAAAAAGCTGGTGTGGAATAAAAAATTCTCAATTGCCATTATTAAAAAAAGCTACCCTTATGCTATTCTAGTTCTATTAATGACCTTCTACAACCGCATAGACTCTGTAATGATTGAACGATTGTGTGTAGATGGAGCAAAAGAAGCCGCAAAGTATGCCGCAGCTTACAGGTTATTAGATGCCGGAAACATGATTGCCTATTTATTTGCGGGCTTACTGCTTCCAATGTTTTCTCGTATGATAAAGAAAAAAGAAAAGCTAGAAGAGTTAATTGGCTTGTCTTTCTCAAATTTAATTTTCATTTCTCT
>CAIMMJ010000012.1 GCA_903842515.1 uncultured Bacteroidota bacterium
AAACATCCCATCATTTCGCCAGTAGCTAATTTTGGTAAGTATTTCATTTTTTGTTCTTCCGAACCATATTTCCAAATAGGATACATCACTAAAGAAGACTGAACAGAAGCAGTTGAACGCAAACCTGAATCACATCTTTCTAATTCTTGCATAATAAGACCGTAAGAAATTTGATCTAAACCCGGACCACCATATTCTTCAGGAATATAAGGACCAAAAGCTCCGATTTCTCCTAAACCTTTTAACAAATGTTTTGGAAACGTTGCATTTTCATAGTTTTCGTCAATGATTGGAGAAACTTCTTTTTTCACCCAAGCTCTTGCTGCATCGCGCACTAATTTGTGCTCGTCAGACAATAAATCGTCCATTGCATAATGATCTGGGTGTGTGTACAAATCTGTTTTCATGCTAAATTATTTTTAAGTGGTGCAAAAGTAAGTATTGTATTTATGACAAAGCATTCTAATTCTAATTAATTTTGTAGTCGATGATTCTATTTTCAATTCCTCTTTCACCTGAATTTAAATTACTTGAGAGAGAAGTACAAATGAGTACACTGTTTTTGTCTATTGCAATTTTTAGTTCTATACTCATCGGTTGGAGCGGTATGCGCAACAATGGATTCTTGAATTTATTAATTAAAAATTTTTTTCGATTAAACCCGAAAGAAAAAGAGTTTAAAGAATCGCTCAAAATTGGTTTTGGATCGTCTTTATTACTATTTATTAATTTTTCCATTGCACTTAGCTTGTGTTTTTTTCTCTTTTTTAATGAACAAATGTCAAGATGGGAATCAGTTTTTTTTTCAATTATATCTTCTTTCGTTTTTTTATTCATACAACAGTTTGGATATCGTTTTGTTTCTTTTTTATCAGGAGAAAAAGAGATAACAGAGGCGGTTACCACCATAAATCGCAATACTTGGCAATTTGGGGGAATGCTTTTATTGATGCTTTCTATACTATGGATACTGAATTTAAAGCATGCTGAGTTATTTAATTATAGTTTTTTAATCTTGTTATTTCTGATGTTAATCTTAAGAATTTTTAAAGGTTTACTTCTAACCTTTAAAAAGAGAATAAAATGGTATTATTTTATTTTGTATCTTTGCGCGCTTGAAATATTACCAGTTTTCATTTTTTTAAAACTTGCGTCTGGTTATTTTCAATGGGAAATGTGATGGTTGAATTATATTAAAATCGTCTAAAATTGGCAATAAAAACTATACTGGTCTCTCAACCTAAGCCCGAAGGAGAAAAGTCCCCTTATTTTGATTTGGCTGAAAAGTACAAATTAAAAATAGATTTTCGTCCATTTATTAAAGTGGAAGGAATTGATGGAAAAGAGTTTCGTGCTCAAAAAGTAAACATATCGGAACATACTGCTGTAATTTTAACTTCTAAAGTTGCTGTAGACCATTTTTTTAGAATTGCTGAAGAAATTCGTTTTGAAGTTCCTGAGGCAATGAAATATTTCTGTATTTCTGAAGCTGTAGCTTTGTATTTACAAAAATATGTTGCCTATCGTAAGCGTAAAATTTTCTTTGGAAAACAAACAATCAACGATTTGGCAGATGTGATGAAAAAGCATAAGGCCGAAAAATTCCTTCTTCCGTGTACAGATATTCTTCGTGATAATATTCCGATTACTTTAGAACAACAAGGAATGTCATTTACAAAAGTAGTTTTGTATAAAACAGTTGCTTCCGATTTGTCCGATTTAGAAGATGTTTACTACGATATGTTAGTGTTTTTTAGTCCTGGGGGAATTGAATCCTTATTGAAAAACTTTCCCGACTTTAAACAAAATGATACTGCAATCGCAGCTTTTGGTCCAACAACAGCAAGCGCAGTTGTTAAATATAATTTACGTTTAGACATTCATGCACCACATCCAAAAGCACCATCAATGGTTGGGGCAATTGAATTGTTTATAAAAGATCAATTAAAGAAAAAGTAAACTAATCAACTATTCGATTTGTCAATTCTCGTAAACCATCGCTTGCTTTTGCTTTGAGTTTTACGAAATTTGAAGGTATATCAAATTCATCAACATTTGGGTCGATAACATAGCATTTACAATAATCAGGTGCAATGTGAACGAGACTAGCAGCAGGATAAACTTGCAAAGAAGTCCCTATAACAATTAATATTTCGGCTTCTTGAATAATTTTAGCAGCATCGTTTAAAGCAGGTACCTCCTCCCCAAACCAAACAACATGTGGTCGTAAGCGAAAACCTTCAAAGCATTTGTCATTTGCTGTTAACTCCCAACCTTCAATCGGATAATACTTTTCTTCTTGTTTGGGTCCAGAAGATTTTGCTAAACGAATATTGCCATGAAGGTGAAGTATGTTTTTTGAACCCGCTCGTTCGTGTAAATCGTCGATGTTTTGAGTAATCACAAAAACGTGAAAGTCTTTTTCTAAAGTTGCTATTAATAGGTGTGCATTGTTTGGTTGCGCTTCCATAATTTGCTTTCGACGCTGATTATAGAAGTCTGTGACAAGGTTAG
>CAIMMJ010000013.1 GCA_903842515.1 uncultured Bacteroidota bacterium
AATTAAAGTGGAATGTCAACAATTAAAACAATGATTTTTATAGGATTGAAAATAAGTTTACTAATTTTGAAATTGAAAAGTAAAATGACAAAATCAAAACTTCTATTTGTTACATTAATTGTTTTAAAAGCTTCCTTAGCTTATGCAGATAATTCTTGTAAGGCTTGGATTTTATTTAATAATAAAAGCACTTCAAATTTTAACCCATTTTTGTATTTTCATACCAATACAATTGCTAAAAGAATTAATTCAGGAATAAGTTTAAGTCAATTTTCTGATTTGCCAGTTGACGAAAATTATATTCAATGCATTAGCAAGGAAGTGCAAAGTATAAAAACAATTTCGCGCTGGTTAAATGGAGTTTGTGTAACGGGTGATTCATTAAAGATTATTTCTCTCAAGGAAAAGTATTCATTTATTAGCGGCATATATTTTGTAAACCCAAATAAAAAAAACAGCCCTGTTTGTGCACAAGATAAAGAGTTACCTTATTCAGAAAAATTAAGAAAAATGCAGATGAAACTCATGCATGAATCGTATTTTGATTCTATGAAATTGAGTGGAAAAGAAGTTATAATTGCAATTTTTGATGGAGGATTTCCTGATGCTGATAAGCACGAAGCATTTAAGTATTTAAATGATAATAAACATATTTTAAGCTGCTATAATTTTGTAAAAAAAGATAGCAATGTATACAAGTCTATAAACCATGGCACAGCCGTGCTTAGCAATATTGCAGGAATTTCTACTAATAAAAAATTAGGCTTAGCAACAGATGCAAAGTTTTTATTAGCTATTACGGAGGAAATTGCAGAGACATTTGCAGAAGAAGAAAACTGGCTTTCCGCTGCAGAATGGGCAGATAAAAATGGAGCAGATATTATAAATTGTAGTTTAGGATACACACATTCTAGGTATTTTCAAACACAAATGAATGGTTCGGTGAGTTTAGTTTCAAAAGCGGCAAATATTGCAGCATCTAAAGGGATATTGTGTTTTATTTCGGCAGGAAACGAAGGAAATAAAAATTGGAAATTTATTGCCACACCAGCTGATGCCGACAGTGCGATAACCGTTGGAGGAATAGATCCCAAAACTAGGCTACATTTTTCATTTTCGTCATACGGTATTGCTGAAAATAAAAAAACAAAACCCAATATTGTAGCTCCGGGTACAACAACAGTAGCAAAGCCAAATAATAAATATGGTATTATGTTTGGCACTTCATTTTCTTCTCCTTTGGCGGCAGGATTTGCAGCTTGTATATTAGAACAAAATCCAAGTCTTAAGGGAAAACCTATGGAACTTAAAAAACTCTTAGAAGAAAATTCTACACTTTATCCCTATTTTGATTTGGCCAATGGCTATGGAGAATTAATGCCTAAATCATTAAAACAAAAATCAACTGGTAATGCAGCAAGTTTTGAGTTTTCTTTAACTAAGGATAGTATTTTTATTTATCCTAAATTAAGTAAATTAAACAACGAGTATTTATATTGGAAATTAATTGATGAAAATGATCAAATAATTCATTACTCTGTGCTTAAAATTGACAATACAAATTCATTTTCTATAGCGAAAACAAATGCAAAAAAAGTTGAAATTTTTTATGGAGGATATTATAGAAAGGAAACTTTTTAATAAGCTAATGTCAAATTTTATTTCAACGGATAAACAATTTATTGGGTTTTGTGAATGTGATTAAATAGGGTAACAAAATCGTTCAATGAAAGCTGCTCAGCACGTAGTTTAGAAAATTCATGGTCTGCACCTAAGCCAAATTGAGACAATGCATTTCTTAGTGTTTTTCGGCGCTGGTTAAATGCAACTTTAACTAAACTTTTAAATTTAGGATTTAAAAACACCGGGTTTATTTCAGATTTTGGATGCAATTCTATTACCCCTGATTTTACTTTGGGGGGTGGTGTAAAATCATCCTCATTTAATTGAATAATTAATTTCGATTCAAAAAAACATTGCGTTAATATTCCAATAATACCATAATCTTTCTTTCCTTCAGTAGCCGCTAATCGTTTAGCAACTTCTAATTGAAACATACCTGTCATACCAATACAATACTCTCTATTTTCGATAATTTTAAAAACTATTTGTGATGAGATATTGTAAGGAAAATTTCCAACTATAATAAATTGTTCGCCATTAAATATTTGCGACAAATCTAGTTTTAAAAAATCTGCATGAATTATCTCAAAATCTGTTTCAGTAAACTCTGTTCTTAAAAAGGCTACCGAATCATTATCTACTTCACATACTTTTAAATTAAATTTTTTGGGAAGTAAGTATTTTGTTAATGCCCCCATTCCCGGACCAATTTCTAAAACATTCTTACATCCAAAATCAGAAGTAGAATCAGCAATTTTTTGAGCAGCCTGAGTATTGTTTAAAAAATGTTGGCCAAATGATTTTTTAGCTTTTACTTGTCTTGATTTCATTTGAATTCGCTGGTAAAATGGAAAGTAATATCAGGATTCTTTTCTTGCGCCATTTGTAAGTTCCATGCAGATTCTGCCAGATACACATGTTTATCATCTTTGTCTACAGCAATTTTAGTGTATTTATCTTGAATAAAATCTTTCAAAGATTTACTGTTGTGGGAACTTATCCAGCAGGCTTTGTATAAATTTATTGGTTCAAAATTACACGAGGCAGCATACTCTGCAAGCAGCCTGTGTTGAATTACCTCAAACTGAAGTGCTCCAACCACGCCCAAAATTTTCTGACCATTATATGCCATTGTAAATAACTGCGCCACTCCTTCATCCGTTAGTTGTTCCAGACCTTTTGCCAGTTGTTTAGATTTCATTGGATCCTTATTAATAACAAACCTAAAAATCTCAGGAGAAAAACTTGGAATACCCTTAAAAATCATATTCTCGCCTTCTGTTAGCGTATCACCAATTTTAAAATTTCCACTATCGTATAGTCCCACAATGTCTCCCGGAAAAGCCTCATCAATTATATTTTTTTCCTGAGCCATAAAAGCAGTTGGGTTAGAGAATCGTAATTCTTTTTTTAATCGTGTATGTAAATAGAATTTACTGCGTTCGAATTTCCCTGAACAAACTCTTAAAAAAGCAATTCTGTCTCTGTGTCTTGGATCTATATTGGCATGAATTTTAAATACAAATCCGCTAAATTTTTCTTCTTCAGGTTCAATCATTCTAGTATCAGTTTCTCTGTGCAAAGGAGAAGGAGCAATAGAGATAAAACAATCCAACAAATCTTTAATTCCAAAATTATTTACTGCACTACCAAAAAACACAGGAGAAATATTTCCTTTTAAATATTCATCTCTGGAAAATGCGGGATAAACACCTTCAATTAACTCCAAATCCTCAATTAGTTTATTGGCATATTTTTCACCAATTATATCCACCAGTTCGGGAGAATGAATATCGTTAATCAGTGTAACTTCGTCAGACAACTTTGAGTTAATTCCTTGAAAACTCAAGAGGTGCTTTTCAAACCTATTGTATACTCCTCTAAATGTTTTACCCATGCTTATTGGCCAACTTAGCGGGCAAACTTTTATTGATAATTTGTTTTCTATTTCATCCAATAAATCAAAAGGGTCTCTGCCTTCGCGGTCTAGTTTGTTTATAAATACAACCACTGGAGTATTTCTCATTCTGCAAACCTCTAACAATTTTTCTGTTTGACTTTCCACTCCTTTCACACTGTCAATCATCATTATTACGCTATCTACAGCGGTTAATGTTCTAAAAGTATCTTCAGAAAAATCTTGGTGACCCGGAGTATCCAATAAATTAATTTTTACTCCTTTGTATTCAAAACCCATTACAGAAGTAGCTACCGAAATTCCTCTTTGTTTTTCAATTTCCATAAAATCAGAAAGAGCTGCTCTAGCATTTTTGTTAGATTTTACTGCACCAGCTGTTTGAATTGCCCCTCCAAAAAGCAGAAGTTTTTCGGTTAATGTTGTTTTTCCAGCATCGGGGTGACTAATAATTCCAAAGGTTTTTCTTTTACTTATTTCTTCACTTATTTCTGACATCTCTTTTTTTTAAGGTTGCAAATTTAATTCAATTATTGACGATAGATAACTTATTTTAAACTGTGATTACAAGATAAAATCAATATAATTTTCAGTGTTTATTGCTTTAAATGTAGCCTTTGGATATGCTTTTGCAAAAGCAATTGGAACTTTCGCAATTTTTTTAGAACCGTATTTAAATTCAAAAGCTGAAATTTTATTATTACGTTCTTCTACCAAATCTATTTCCTGCATAT
>CAIMMJ010000014.1 GCA_903842515.1 uncultured Bacteroidota bacterium
AAACATCCCACAAATGAATTTTTCTGACTTCGCTGTATCTAAGCGTAAAATAGACTTGACATTTTTTGATAACATCAACAAAATCGTTGATTGGCAGAAAATAGAAATCATCGTAAAAAAGTATTACAACAAAGGTGCTAGTTTAGATGGTTGTCCAGCCTATGAAGGTATTCTATTGTTTAAGATAACTTTATTGCAAACATGGTTTAATCTTAGCGACCAAGCAGTAGAAGAAAGAATAAATGATAGCATAAAGTTCACCAAGTTTTTGGGACTTTGTTTGGAGGATAGCATTCCCGATCATAGTGTGATAAGTCGCTTCAGAAAAGAAATGAGTAAAAAGAACGCCTTAAGAAAAGTACTGGGGGAGTTGAATAGACAACTAAGCAAGCATAAAATATTGATAAAAACAGGTGTGTTGATTGATGCAAGTGTAACGCAAAGTTTATATACGCCAAGTCAAACGCCAACTTTTGAAATAGCAAATGATAGAAACGAAGCAGAACGTGAACAGACAGAAATAACAAAGGAAGAATCCTATCACCAATCAATAAAACGGGTGGAAAGTAAAGGAACAGATACAGTGGCACGTTGGTTAAAGAAAGGCAAGAAGTCTTATTATGGCTATAAAAAACATGTGGCAACAAACCAGGATGGATTAATATTAGCAATAGAAACAACAAGTGCCAATAAAAGTGATACAAAATATTTAGAACCATTAATAAACAAATTAAAATTAAAGAAAGGCACAGGAGTTAAAGCAGACAAAGGCTATGCAAGCAAAAGCAACAAAGAATTTTTAATTGAAAACAAACTAAAAAGCGGCATTCAATACAAAGCAGTTAAAGGAAAAGAACTTAATTAAAGAGAAAAACAATTTAATAAAATGGTAAGCAAAACCCGTTATGCAATAGAAAGAACGTTTGGAAGTATAATGAAATGGTTTAATGGAGGAATAGCCAAGTATAAAGATCTTGCAAAAATGGAATATCAACATCACTTATAAGCAATTGCCTACAACATTTATAGAACAACGGTATTGGTATATTCAAAAGCAAGATAATAGATGAAAAAAAGGCAAAAAAGCCTTTAAAAACGAATGAAATGATTTAAAAATCAAAAAATGGTCATCAAAACATAAAAATAAACCTCGAAAATTTACAAAAACAAGCTCAAAAAAATTTTAGGTCAATTTTGCAAAGCTCTCATGTATTTAAAACAATAAATAGCTTTGGGTTAAAACACAGTAATAAAACGTTTTAGCATTATCACCATTGTAAGTTTTGCATAAATTTATTACGTTTGCCTTACTAACAATTATAAATAAGTAATATTTTGAATTTAACCTTTCTGCGAAAACCAATTTTTATACTACTCCTGTTTTTTTGCAACAATGTTAGTGCTCAAGTTAGTTACCAGCAAGTTTCTTTTGAACAAAAAGAAATACTCTTTTACGAAGATTTTAACGACTCCAACAAAGTTTATCAAGACGATTTTACAGGTGAATATTTTAAGTTTATTCGTGGTAATTTCTCTACCAATTCTTACAGTGTAAAAAATGGTAATTATATTTTAGAAGAGTCATCACTAGAAGGAAGCAAAGCATGTGTTGTTGATATTCCAAAAAAAATTGATCAAAAACGAAATTTTGAAATTGAGCTGAGTTTAAACCTCCAAAAGGCGAATGATAAATACGGTAGTGGAATTTTTTGGGGAATGAACAGCAATGGAAATGGCTATGGATTTTATATAAAAGACCAAGCAAATTACAAAATAGCCAGGTTGCCCAGCAAAACATATCCTGCAATAAAAGATTGGACAGAATCCAAAGAAATTCAAACCTCAAAATTTAATATTTTAACCATCAGAAAATTGGGGTCAACATATTTTTTTTTCATCAACAAAGAGTTGGTTCACCAATGTGATTTTGAGGATTTTTATGGCGAAAAATTATTTTTGCAATGCGGAGCTCGTTCCAAAATAAGTATAGACTATGTAAGTATTTGCTACCTAAACACACCAGAGCAAGATCAAGTAAAAACAGTAGCTAAAACACCCAGTATAAAAACATCTGATATTGACATTGAAATTCCGGAAACTAAAAACAATAAACCACAAACATTTGCTTTGGTTTTTGGCAACGAAGATTACGAAAGTTCTATTAAAGTGGCTTATGCAAAAAACGATGCCGAAGTTTTTTCCGACTATCTAAATAAAACCATAGGAATTCCAAAAAGTAACATTCATTTGGTGCTTAACGCCAGTTATGGAAAAATGCTAAAAGAAATAGATTGGTTAAAAAACGTTCTCTTATCTTTTAAAGGCGACTGCGAAGTGTTTTTTTATTATGCAGGACATGGAATGCCCAACGAAGAAACCAAGGAAGCTTTTTTAGTGCCGGTGGATGGCGACCCTGCAAATTTTACCAGTTCTATACCATTGGCTACTGTTTATACTACCATTGGAAATTTGCCTTCTAAAAAAACGGTATTTTTTATTGACGCCTGCTTTAGTGGAGGCAGCAGAGAAGGCGACATAGGCTCCGGCAGAGGAATGAAACTAAAACCTAAAGAAAATAAAGTAGAAGGCCACTCAATTGTTTTTTCTGCTGCAAGCAATACCCAAATTGCCGGCCCTTACACCGAAAAACAACATGGATTGTTTACCTATTTTTTACTGAAAAAAATAAGAGATACAAAGGGTGAAGTAAGTTTAAAAGAGCTATCAGACTTTGTTACAGACCAAGTTCAAAAACAATCGGCTGTTCAGGGAAAAACACAACAACCCAATGTTTCTATCAGCGAAACTATAGTTAACGATTGGCAACAATTAAAATTAAAATAATACCTAAATTAATGAAAAAAATAGTAGCCATCTTTTTATGTTTTTTTATTACAGTATTTGTTACTCGTGCACAAAATTCGCCAACAAAAGATTCTGCTTCCTACGAAGTAAAAACTCCCTTTAGCGAAAAAGAATACAAAACAAACAAAGATTTTTACAGAGCCACATCCATGGGTAAAAGCAGCAACATTACCATAGCCAAAAAAATTGCACTCAACAATGCAAAGGCAGAAATTGCTTCATTAATAAAATCTTCCTTTAAAAAAACTACAGAAATTTTTGAGAAAGAAGTGCAAGTAAACAACAAGGCAGAATTAGAAATACGATTTGAAGAATCGCAAAAAGAAGTGGTAGAACAAGAACTAAGTAACATCACTATTGTAGATGAAAAGTCTCTGAGAGTGCAAAATTTATTTGAGTATTGGGTTTGTATAGAAATGCCAAAAAAGCCGATAATTGATAACTTTTTAAAATTAAGTTCTGCCAATGTAAGTTACGACAAGGTAAAGTACAACGAGATTTTTAACCAGCAAAGCCAAAATTTTGACACGGGTGAATAATTTATAAAAAACAAAAATAAATGTTATAATTGCACAATCTAATTGTAAGGATTGAAAAAAACACTTCTAACAAGTTTTATTTTATTTTTTTTGTGTTACAACACCTTAGGAGCAGAAGAAAAGGTGATAACATTAGCTGTTTCTAATTTTGAGATACTATCCGGAGGAACAGAAAACAAATGGATTGGAGAAAGTTTTGTTGATGCAATTTCTTCTAAATTGTCGTCAAAAAAGAACTTAAAAATAATTGAGCGTAAATTTTTATCCAAAATTATTGAGGAGCAAAAGTTTCAGGCTTCCGGCTTGGTAGACGAAAATTCTGCAGTAGAAATTGGTAATTTACTTGCCGCACAGTATTTTGTTATGGGCACTATCACAATTGATGGGGGCAACATGGCAATAAGATCAAAAGTTGTAGACATTGCTACTAGCCAAATAGTATCCAACCAAGAGATTATCGGAAATAATAATGAAATTTTTAAACTTCAAGATTTAATCATCCAAAAAATTGCAGATAGCTTTTCTTTGGGAACAATAGAAAATGTAAATGGTGACGCTAGCAAGCAAGAGAACATAAATTTTGCAGTTGCCACCAAACTAGAAAAAATAAAAAAAATGGCAGATTTGTTGCCATTTTTTGCACTTGATCCAGCAAGAAAGAGAAAAGCTACGGAGTACCTTCTTGCCAGCAACATGTGCGACGATTTAATAGAGAGGTTTCCAAATTTATACAAAGCACATTATTACAAATGTTTGTTTAGTCTTCAGTCAGAAGATTTTGTTTCTTCGGATGCAGAATCGGTGTTAGCAAAAAATTTAAATCCCAATGAAGCTGATTCCTATTTGGCAAGGGCCTCTCATTTTTTTCTTTCTAAAAAGTATGCAGAGTCAAAACAAGTACTGGAGTTTTGTGCACAAAAATTCCCTAACGACGCCAGAGTTTGGTTTGCCCTATCTAAATTAAATTACGAAGAAAATAATTTGGTAGCTCAAGTGGAGAATTTAATTATTGCTATTGGCAATTCTCCCTACATAGCAATGGCAGAATCTAATTTAAAATTTACAATAACCGGATTAAATTTTTCTGAGAACAGTTTTTCTAAACCAGAGTATTTTTATTTGGCTAAAGTTTATAAAACCTATTACTCATCTAACGAGAGTTTAAATTCAGAAACATATTTGTTTGCCCAAAAGGTTTCTGAAATATCACCAAATTTTTCTTTTCCGTATTTGATTATGGGAATGTATGAAAATGCAAAAAATGAAAGCAAAAAAGCACAAGGTCATTTGTTAAATGCTATAAAAATAAGACCAGAGTTTTTAGAAGCCCACAAAGAAGTAGGTTTGTCTTTTATAAATACGGGCTATTGTAATTTAGGAAAAAAACATTTGTCGGTGTATTTAAATACCGAAACTGCCATATCAAATATTGGAGAATTAAAAAGTAAATTAAACAACTGTAAATAAAATATAGATGAAAAAAATAACCATTGTTTTTTGTGTTTCTCTTGTTACATTTTTTTGGAGCTGTAGCGATGAAGAGATATTGGTTCCCAAGGGCGTGGAGAGTAAATATGGAGATATTCCAGATTTAGCAATTCAAGACTATAAACCAAATACCAATACTCTTAATTATGGCTATGAACCATTCAGTGGTTATATTGATGTGTACTCTGTAAATGGAATAATACCAAAATATGGAAGTTCAACGGCTTATTTATATGCCTATCTTTCTGATGATGTTATTGAATCCAATGATGACTATGAGCTCAGAACAGAAATAAATTCCTATACTTATCAATATGCCGCCATCTTAAATGATGTTTCATATTCAGCTTCCACCACAAAGGGTAACACAATTTTAGATGATAAATATTTTAAATTTGAATACGCTTCGTCAAGTGGCTATAATTATCAAATTCCGGCCGGAAATTATTATTTAATTTTAAAATTGGTTTGGAATGAAGATAAAAACACTTCCAACAATAAACTAATAACTCCGGTAACAGTTTATTAATCTAAAAAAAACAATACATGATAAAAAAATTATTTCTCTCTATTTTTCTTTTTTCTTTTTTAAACAATAGTAATGCACAACATTACAATGAGCCAGGCAACGAGAAAAAAATTTCGGTAACAGAAAAAAGTAAGGACGATGCAAAACTAGTGGCCTCAAAAACAACTGTTTCTGAAACAGACACAAGTACAAAGAAAAAAACCTATTTATCCGGAGGATTTGTATTAACTGGTATTGTTTCTCACAAAACTAACTTCGGCATAGATTCATACAACCTATTGGTTAGTGGAAACAATTATGTTTATTCTAATGGCGTTTATAACTTAGAAAATGCATTAAGTTACCAAATTGGCATAAGCCCGGGATTTCAATTTGCTTATTACGGAATAGAATTCCCATTTTCTTACGTTAGAGATAGGTATGTTGTAAAAGAACTTTCTTCCAACAAATTAAAATTACCCTATTTGGAAGTAGGAATAAATCAATATTTAAAGTTGGGAAAAGAGAAATTCTTTGTAACAGGAGGTTTGTTCACTGCTCTTAATTACGTAGAAAATATCTATGCGGTTGGAGGTTTCGGATTTAAGCTAGCTAAAAACCTTAATGCTTCCCTGGTACTAAAATTACCAGGCATTATGTCTATAATTGATGACGAAAGCACCGTCATTAAAGCATATAAGTATACTTCATCATTCAGTGATAGTTATATAAATTATACGCCTCGAAGTTCAGTTATGCTCAATATAAGGTACGACCTTATTAGCACAAGAAAAATTAAAGAGAAAAAAATAGAGCCAGCCAGAGTTGCACCGGATAACAACAATACTTTTGTTGCCCCTGTTAGCAAACCAAAAATAGATTATTCCAAATTATCTGATGAGGAACTAAAAGCAGCACAAAAAACTGCAACTTCTAACTCTGATTTTGATGCAATTATTGGAATTCAAAAAGAAATAGATAAAAGACAAAACGAAAAAGAATATGAAAGTAAATCTGTGGAGGAATTAAAGGAGATGATGAAAGTTTCTTTAGAAAAAGAAGATTACAAAAAAGCAGATTTACTTCAAAAAATAATAAACAAAAAAGAAAATAAATAACTGAATTTTATGAAGATTAAACATCAAATTTTAGGAATTCTTGCAGTAGTAATAGGCATTACATTAAACTCATGTTCGGTAACATCAGACATTAGGCTTTATTCAGAAAGTTCCATTAATCCGCAAGAGGTAAGGGTAAAAACCGCTGCCATTTTACCAAACAGAATGCCTATGAATTTACAAAACCCTGAATATTGGCGCAGTTACAATTACAAATTAATAGAAAAAGAATTGTCCTCTCGCGGAATTAGAGTAGTAGAATATGATATGGGAAATGCTGAATTTTTGAGATCCGGTTTGCCAATGGAAGACACAAAATCATCCAGAGATAAATATGCAGAGCTTGCACAAAAGTTAAATGCCGATATGTTGATTTTTCCGTATTACGGAACATTGATGACAATGGGCGGATGTTTTTACGCACAAAATTATGTTTATACAGGATTAGGATCTTTGCAAATTTACAATCCTGCGTTCAACGACTTTGCCACCAGAATTGATTTTGAAGGCATTAACAAACGTAATAAAATTATTCAATTAGTGCCTTTTATTGGTGTATTGTTTGCAATAGCCGAAGGTATAAAAGGTGACAAGCCATACTATGAAGAAGCGTTTCAAATGGGAATAAAATCTGCTTTTAACGATTACTTTACCAAATACCCGGCATCAGCAGGAAACAGTTCAGGTGAAGTTCCAGCTAATGGCAACAGCAAATACCAAAAATATAATTTAGAAGAACTAGAAATATTAAAAAAAGCCGCTGTTGGCAATGGAGATTATAAAACTGCGGGAGAAATTAAAGAAGAAATGGACAAAAGGAAAAAGTAATTTTATTGTTTAGCACGCCTTAAATGAGTCGTTTATCCGTTTTTATTTTTTCATTAATTGTTTTTACGTGCAATGCCCAACAAAAACCCGATTGGATTTCTAAAAGGCCAACATCAAATGATTATTTTATTGGAATAAATTATTCTTCAAAGTTATCAGACAATTTTATTGAAACCGCAAAAAATAAAGCCCTATCTGATTTGGCTTCGGAAATTTCAGTTAATTTAATTTCTGAAACCGAAATTAAAACCACAGAAATAGATTTTGAATTAAAGCAATCCTTCCAAGAAAAGATAAAAACAAGTATCAACAAAAATATTGAAGGATATGAACAAGTAGAAATTTGGCAAGACAACAATGAATATTGGGTGTATTTAAGGTTGTTAAAAACAGAGTATTACAGGCTGCAAAAAATCAAATATCAAAATGCAATTAATGAAGCACAGGAGTTGTTTAACACCGCAAAAAAAAATGAAGAACAATTTGACTATAAATTAGCTATTTCTAATTACTTACTTTCTACAAAAGCCTTAGAGCCATTTTTTTTAGAAAATTTTGATTCCGAGTTAAAAATAAAAAGCACTGCCTTATTTAACAATGCAAGAAATTCTACACAAAATATTTTAAACAGTATTAAAGTAAAAAATACCGAAAATAAAGTTACTACCATATCATCTAACTACAACAAACCTCTAAACTCAATCGCATTTATTGAAGTAAACTCAAAAAAAATCCCCCTAAAAAACATTCCCTTAAAATATTTAGTAGAAAAAGGAGAAATCCAAACAGCACAAACAAATTTAACAACTGATAATTTAGGAAATGCAAAAAATTTTGTTTCCACTCTGTTCTTCGCAGATAATAATGCTATTTTAAAAGTAGTGTTAGACATAGAGCAATTAATTAGCCAAAACGAAACTGAGATTATTCTTGCAAAAGCACTCAAAAAAACTGTCCCTAATTTTGACATTGTTCAGTTTGAAAAAACAAAACCAGTATTTTTTATCAGGTCTACCGAGAAAAATTTAAACAACAATCTCCCCATTAGCATAATTGAACCTGCAATAAAAGATTATTTAAAACTAAATGGGTTTGTTTTTACCACCGACATAAAAAAAGCAAACTATACTATTGAAATTGATTCAAATACACGAAGCGGCGGCGAAGCTTATGGTCTTTTTGTTGCATTTTTGGATGCAAATATTGTTTTATTAGAAAACTTAAAAAACGAACAAATATATACCAAGCAGTTTACGAGTATAAAAGGCGTAAAACAAGATTATGTTTCGGCCGGAAATGAGGCATACAGAAAACTTGTTGCACAAAATTTAAAAGATGTATTATTTCCGGATTTGGGAGTATTTTTTACAAAATAAATTAAAAATATTTATTGCTACAAAACAATGCTGGTATTATATATAGCTTAAATTGTAGAGGCTTAAATTCTTGTAAGTTCAATACAATTAATTGACTTGGATAATAATGTAGCATTTAAATCTAACGGTTTCCTTTCCAAATTATTAAAAACATGGCATTTTTTCGGAGCGAAAAACGGCCTCATTTTATCTGGTTATTTTTATGAAGCAAAATGTTCCTGCTTGTTTCCAATCAGCCCTTCGGGAAGCTGAGAGCATGGCTCTCCGCCGCGGCGGATATCACTCTGACTCGTCCTGAAAAAAGTTTACAGTTTAATTAATTAATCCTGCTATTGTTTTACAATTCATTTTTAGTCCTAAATTGAGTTTACAAATGTAA
>CAIMMJ010000015.1 GCA_903842515.1 uncultured Bacteroidota bacterium
CTAATACCCTTGCAACATCTTTTATTGAAGACTTTGCCGCCATGGTGCCAAACGTTACTATTTGTGCAACTTTATCTTTGCCGTACTTTTCAACTACGTAATCAATTACTTTTTGCCTTCCATCTTCATCAAAATCAATGTCTATATCTGGCATGGAAATCCTTTCTGGATTTAAAAATCTTTCAAAGAGTAAATCATATTTTATGGGGTCAATATTTATAATTCCAATGCAATAAGCAACCAATGAACCGGCGGCACTTCCTCTACCGGGGCCAACAGACACTCCCAAATTTCGGGCAGCTGTGGTAAAATCTTGCACTATAAGAAAATATCCTGCAAATCCCATGTCTTTTATTACGTTCAACTCAAAATTTAAACGTTCTTCTACTTCAGCAGGTATGCTTGAATATCTTTTTTTTGCCCCTTCAAAAGAAATGTATTTAAGATATTCTATTTCGCTTGTAAATCCTTGTGGAAGTTGGTAAACAGGCAATAAAATATCTCTTGTAATTTTTGGGCTATCTATTTTATCAATAATTTCTTGAGTGTTTTCTAGGGCATCCGGAACGTCCTTAAAAAGTTCTTCCATCTCCTCTTTTGTTTTCAAGAAAAAACGATTGTTCTCGAACCTCATTCTATTGGGATCGTCAAAATCTTTTCCTGTTTGCAAGCACAACAAGATGTCTTGTGCTTCGGCATCTTTCACATCCACGTAGTGAACATCGTTGGTAGCAATAACTTTTACGTTGTGCTTTTTTGACCAACGCAATAACACTTCGTTGCAAATATTTTGCTCAGGCAAATCATGGCGTTGAATTTCTATGTAATAATCTTCCCCAAAAATATCTAACCATTCCAAGAAAAGTTTTTCTGCTTCAACTTCGCCTTTTTTAAGAATGGCCTGATTTACTTCACTTGCCAAGCAACAAGTGGTTGCAATTAATCCATCTTTGTATTCTCTAATTAAATCTTTGTCTATTCTGGGCTTGTAATAATAGCCCTCGGTGAAACCTCTGCTACTGAGTATTGCTAGATTTTTGTATCCAATTTGATTTTTTGCAAGAATCAGTTGATGGTAGATATTTTTTTCATCAACTTCTGTATTTTTTGTTTTGTCAAATCTACTTCCACGTGCCAAATAAAATTCACAACCAATAACAGGTTTAATGTCTTTTTTTTTGGCTTCGGCTACAAATTTTGGCACACCAAACATGTTTCCATGATCAGTAATTGCCATAGCTTTCATTTCATTATTTTTTGCTTTTTGCAGAAGATTTGCAATTGCAGCGGCACCGTCTAATAAAGAAAATTGAGTATGAACGTGGAGATGAGAAAATTGCATTTTGGAATAAAAAATTTAAGTACAAATTTACTTAAATTGAACTTTAAAAAAGGAAATGTTGATAATAAATGGAAAAGAAAAAATCAAAAAAATTCTATTTCAGAAACAACTGATTTTCCGAGTGTTTCATTAATTAGTGCAATTAGTTTTGTTTTAGAAAAACTCAATTCATGCCTTAGTGCATCTGATGTAATTTCAACAATTAATTTAGATTGAAGCATTGAAATTTTTCCTGTATGTTTTGCCAAGTCTTTACCAACAATTTGTTCCCACACTTGCTCCACTTGTGTTTTTAAAAGCTTATCATTTAAACCGTATGCTCTTACAAGTTCTTCGATGGCTTGTTTTAGTGTTTTTTCGTTGGTGTTTTTCATTTTTGAAAGTTATCAAAGCTAATTAATTTTGCACTTCAAAACTAGTTTCACGAAATATAAACTTATTGGTATTTAGGTTATAAATTGCCGTAGAATTATTTTTTTGGAACAACAACAGCCCGGCTTTTACTTCACGTATTTCCTCCAGCACAGGAGGATACAACCATTTTCCTTCAGCAGAGATTAAACCAAATAAGTTATCCTTTTTTCCAATAAAATAATTGTTAAGCTGTTCAATGTTCTGAAGTTCAGGCGTTATTATCCATTTGCCAGAAATATCAACAATGCCCCACTTTTTTTTCAATTTGGCTTTTGCAATGCCTAAATCAAAATTTCCTAAATCGTCGAACTTTGGTTTTAAAATAATTTTTTGAGTTGAATCTGTTATGCCCCATTTTAATTTCTTCTCAAATGGAATGTAATTCCCTGAAGATAATTTTAAGTTTTTATACTCAAATGGCAAGATAGTTCTTCCTTCGTAGTTTATAATTCCCTTGCGACTTTTAGCATTTTGTACAATAATTTTATTGTTTCTAAAATCATTAATTGAACCGGAAAATTCGTAATTAAATGGAGAAATGATGTTACCATTTATACTTACAATACCACACATGTCTTCTTTCATAGCCAGCAAAGTTTCGTTATTTAAAAACTCTAAAAAATCATATTGAGGTAAAATTAAGTTAGGATTTGAAATTGAAACTAAACCAAATAACTCGTCTTTTTGAACCCTGCACAAATCGCCTCTAAAGTCATCTATCCATTCGTATTCATTAGGAATGATAAACGTGCCATTGCTGAGTATAACGCCAAATTTTTTATTAAATTCTACAATTGCTTTTCCATTTAAAAAATCACTGCCCGAAGAAAATTTACATTCAATAACCAAATCGCCATTTTTATTGATGTAACCTATGTTTTCGTACTTTTTTACTGCTGCAAATCCTTCTGAGAAATCAGAAATTTCATCCCAATTTTCAGAGATAATTTTACCGTTTCTGTCTATTACAGAAAATTTAGTGTTTATTTTTACCACTGCTCTGCCTTCTTTAAACTCCTCTCCTTCTTCGTAAATAAAATCAATTATGGTTTTGCCAAATTTATTGATGTATCCTACCTTGTTGTTAAATGTAACCGGACATAAACCTTCTGTAAAATTTTCAACCCAATCGTATTTTGGCTCTATTCTAACTTTCCCTTCTAGGTCAATGAAACCCCATTTAGAGTTTTCCGATATTTTAATGTACTCTGTTTGTGCGAGCGAAAGCTCCTTAGCAACATTTTCTAAGTATGGATAGTCGGGATATTTTGCGATGAATTTCGAAAAAAAGTTGGCAGAATTATCGTTCCCCATTTCATACAATACTTGCCAGGCAAATTCTATGTTTTTGTTGTTGGGATAATTTCTAATAAAATTAATTAGTTGCGTTTCGGATCTTGTTGGTGCCGATAATTTAAACAACGAATCTTGGCAATTGTCGATGTACTTACTACTGGGAAAATCTAGAATAAATTTATTGTATGCTTCTATATTATTTTTTACTGCCGTTTCTTTAAATCTGCATAAATCAAGACTTTTTTTTGCGATTTCTAGTTGAATTGCATTTGGATATTTTTCAATAAACAGTGTATATGATTTTACCGTGTTTTCTTTTGATGCCAAAGAAAATGCAATAAGATTTATTTGTTCTTGTGCTTGAACTGTGTACTTTGTTGTTGGTATTTTTTGTAAAAAAGTTTGTAACTCAGGAATTGTATTTTTAGAAAATGCTGTAGAAAAGCTCAATGAGTCTATGAGGTGTTCTAGAGTAGAAATTGATTGCGAATTTATTTTCCATTTAGATAAACTATTTTGTTTTTTTGGATTTAATTTTCCGTAATTACTCTTAGAAAACTGAATGTATTTATAGGCAGAATCTAAGTTATAAAATGGATGATTGTTTTTGTAATAAACTGAGGCAAGACCGAAAGCACTTTCGCAAGATTTCTTTTTTAATTGTTTGTAATAAATTTTTTTTGCTAAAAAATAATCTTGTTCGCTAAGTGCTTTGTAAGCCCTATCAACAGAAGGAACAACAAGCCACTGACAAAACAAGTTATTGTATGTAAAAACTAAAAATAAAAAAAATAAAAAAAATTTTCTCACATTAATTTCTTATAAATTTTTGTATAAAAAAGGCCTCCAAAAAGGAAGCCTTTTTTATTAGCAAAGATCTTTTCTAATTTATTTTTGAACCACAAAAGATTTTGTAAATCTTCCGCTGTTAGAAATTCCTGTTACAAAATACAGTCCTTGATTGTAATCAGAAATATCAAAATTAATTAAGCCGTTTGTGTTTACCATTTTAGTTTCTAGTTCTCTGCCCATTGCATCATAAATTTTTAAACTATAACTGCTAGAATTGGAAATGTTTAAGGTAACAGTTGAGTTTGCCGGATTAGGGAAAAGCTTGATGGCAGAGTCGATGTTTTCAATTTCGGATGTTATAACACTTGGATCACACAATACCGCAGCAATGTAATTAGATATATTAGAAGCCCAACCTGCTGGCTGCGGTTCACTGTAGGGTTGCCAAGTGCCAGTAGAGATTTTTTCCCATCCTAAATTTGCCACAACTTCATTGTTTGCGGTGGTATAAATTGCCAAAGTATCACCTGCTGCATAGGAAAATTCTACGCCACCAAAAAAGGAAGAAGGAACGGTTACCGGAGTGGCGAACTCAAAATAAGAATATTGATTGGCTGCGACAATTGGAACATTTGAGGAGTAAGTTGAGTTTAGCGTAGCCAGAACTGAACCCGGTACTCCACCTGTTCCAAGGCCATAAATTTTTACAGAAAAAGAAGAACTTGGATTAGCTGCACTCATTTTTGCAAATCCAATATACAAGCCTTTTGCTTTGTAATTTGTAGGGAAATTAGAAATCTTTTCAGCTTTTCCAATATCTAAATATGAGTTGTGTCCACCTACATATCCCCATGTTTGTTGGGCAGTATTGAATATAGAAAAATTATTTACTGTGGCTGTTCCAGGAATATTCCAAACTGTATCACACAGTGTTCCTGAGCTTACCGGTTGGCAACCATTTGACGTTATTAAAGATGCTCTAGGGCCATTTAATGCTGCTTGTACTCTTACTTTTTGTCCGTTGGTGAACATGTACATGCAAGCATCGTTCACATAATCCATGTAGTTCATAAACATGGCACCCGGACTTCCCGCTGTGCAAGCTCTACCGGGGCCAGAAAGTAAAGGAAATGTAGGACAGCCTCCATTCTCACCTCTTTGTTGAGGAGTATCTGTAACTTCGTCATCTGCAAGGCAATCTGGTTCATCGCCCCAAATGTGAAACAAATTAAAATAATGTCCTATTTCATGTGTTGCAGTTCTTCCTTTATTATAGGGCGATTGAGCTGCTCCAGTATTTCCAAAATAATTGTATCCTACAACAACACCATCTGTTTCAGGGTTATCTCCTGGGAATTGAGCGTAACCAAGTAGTCCATTTGACAAGGCACACACCCAAATATTTAAATAGTTATCAGCGTTCCATGCATCATGACCTCCTGAGACGTTGTATTTTACATCATTTTCAGTGTAAAAAGGGCCATGTGTTGTACTTGTTCTAGTTATACCAGTTGTTGCGTTTCCTTGTGGGTCTCTTTGTGCCAAGCAAAATTGTATTTCACAATCGGCAGTTAATCCAGTAAAAGCAGCGGGTACAGAAGTAATATCAGTATTTAACTTGCGGAAATCTTGATTTAAAATTGCAATCTGCGAATTAATTTGGGCATCAGTGATGTTTTGTGTTGTATTGTTATACACAACATGCACTACCACCGGAATAGTAACAACAACTGCAGTATTTCTGTTTGCTAATTCACCACTGTTTATGAGCGTTTTCATTTGTTCTTGAGCTTTGTTGTAACTCTCCCTTAACTTTGGATTAGAATTTAAACGTTGCTGCATGTATTCTGTTGTTCCACAAGTTCTGGTGGCAGGCACCTGAACAGCGCTTTGGCTATTATTTGTAGCTGCAGTAGAGTTAATTTGATTACTGATAG
>CAIMMJ010000016.1 GCA_903842515.1 uncultured Bacteroidota bacterium
AAACTTAGTGCAACCAGTAGCGGTTTGTAGTCCAAATACAATTACTTTAGATGCAGGTTCAGGCTATTCTGTTTATGCTTGGAGCGATGGTTCTGTTGCACAAACAGTAAGTGCAAGTACAACCGGCGATTACTCAGTAACAGTAACAGATGCCAACGGTTGTTCAGGCACATCCAATACAGTAACAGCAACTATCAATAGTTTACCAGTTGTAAACTTAGTGCAACCAGTAGCGGTTTGTAGTCCAAATACAATTACTTTAGATGCAGGTTCAGGCTATTCTGTTTATGCTTGGAGCGATGGTTCTTCTGCACAAACAGTAAGTGCAAGTACAACAGGTAACTACTCAGTAACAGTAACAGATGCCAACGGTTGTTCAGGCACATCCAATACAGTAACAGCAACTATCAATAGTTTACCAGTTGTAAACTTAGTTCAACCATTAGCGGTTTGTAGTCCAAACACAATTACTTTAGATGCAGGTTCAGGCTTTGTAACGTATACCTGGAGCAACGGTAGTACAAATCAAGTTTTAACAACACCAACAAGTGGTAACTATTTTGTAACGATCTCAGATGGAAACAATTGTTCCGCTATTTCCAATACAGTAGCTGCTACAATAAATCCTCTACCAATTGTAACGTTAAATCCTGCTACTAATATAACTTGTGCTTCTGAAAGCCCTGTTGCATTAAATGCAAACCCAGCTGGCGGAGTTTATTCAGGAATTGGTGTATTTAACGATTTATTCTTTGCTAACTTGGTTGGTGAAAATGGAAACTATTTAATTGGATACAGTTATACTGACATTAATGGTTGTACATCTAATGCAAACACAACCATACAAATCACATCAAGCCCTACTGTTACCTTGGGTTCATTTAATGACGTTTGTCAAAACGAAGCACCATTTGTCTTAAATTCAGGTGTTCCATCAGGCGGTACTTATTTTTTAGATGGCATAGTAATACCAGGTTCAGTATTAGATCCCTCCAATATCGGTTTGGGATTACATCAAATAACTTACGTATTTAATGATGGAAACTGTAATGGACTTGCCGTAAATTATATTACTGTAAGGCCAAATTCAACCATTAGTTTCACAAGTAATAATCCAATATATTGTCAGTCTGGATTACCAGTGCAACTTACCGAAGGATTGCCATCCGGTGGAACATATTCTTTAGGAGGCAATAACTTAAATGGCATTTTCTATCCGAGCACTAGCGGTATTTACCCAATTACATATAATTATGTAAATCAATTTGGTTGTGCTTCACAAGGCACATACAATATAACTGTTAATAGTGGAGTTTCATTAAGTATCACTAATTCTGTTTCTGCAATATGCTTGGATGCTTCGCCAATTTCAATAAGCGCTAGTCCTGTAGGTGGAATCTTTACATTGGATGGTCAATTATTCAATGGACAGTTTAATCCTCAAACAGCTGGTATAGGAAATCACATTTTATCATACACTATTGTAGATAATTTAACAGGCTGCGTATCTGATACAACTTTTACAATTGATGTAAATAATGTTCCATCTGCCACACTATCAAATTTTGGTAATATTTGTTTTGGAACTCCAGCATTTGATTTAAATCAGGGTGTCCCTTTTGGAGGAATTTATAAAGTAAACGGAATTGTTGAAACACAATACAATTCAACAGCTCAAGGAATAGGAATTGATACAGTAAGTTATTTATATACCGATGGTTTTGGTTGCTCAATTGAAATCTCTACCTTAGTAAATAATTATCAATTAATTGTTACTGGTGTAAGCGATGCAACTGTAAATTGTGCTGTTCCTGTTCAGCTTCAAGCCAATACAAATTATTTAGGCGCTCTTCCATTAACTTATACATGGACACCTGCATCGTCATTAAACAATGCAACTATTAGCAATCCAGTTGCCGTTGTAGGAACAAATACTTCGTTTGAAGTCACCGTGAGTGATGGGTTATGTTCGGCTACAGACATCACAAACGTAAACATTTCCGGAATAAACTTTAATCTTGCATTTACGCAAAATCAACAAGTGTATAATCAGGCACCGTTTGCAGTATTATTTACTAATTTAACTCCTAGCCAAAGCAACTTTACATTTACTTGGGATTTTGGAGATGGAAGTGGATTATATACTCAGACTGAAGGAGTACCGGTTTCACATTTTTACAACAGCAATGGCATATACAGCATTAAGTTGTTTGCCATAAACAATCAAACTGGTTGTGTAGATTCATTAATTAGAAACAATTGGATTTATTGCAGTGGTCAGCCACTTTGTAGTCATGTTGCAACAATTTCTCAAACAGGTCCAATATCTCTTTGTCAAGGAAGTGGAACAACAATTAATTGTAATCCAATAGACAATGGTTTTTATCAATGGAACATAAACGGGCTTCCAATTACAGGCGCAAATGCAACAAGTTTTGCCCCGCAGTTTTCTGGAAATTATACAGTTACTATTTTTGTTGGAGGTTGCCCCAAAACATCACCTCCAATTTTTGTGCTTGTAAGTTCCGCACCACCAGCTCCTGTAATTACATCTGCTGGAACGTTAAATTTCTGTGGGCAAGGCTCAGTAATTCTTCAGTCTTCAGGTGGATATGATTCATACCTATGGTCAACAAATGAAACAACTCAAAATATTACTGTAAGTGAAGGTGGAAATTATTCAGTTACTGCAACAAATTCTATCGGATGCAGTGCAAGCTCAGAAGTATATAGCTTGTCAAATTCCCTTTTAACAGCCCCTTACATTTGTTCTGTAACAGTTGATTCTATTTTGCCAAATAACATAGTTGCTTGGGAAAAACCAATTACAACTACAATAGATTCTTTTTATGTTTGGAGAGAAACAAATGTGGGAGGTGTTTACGAAAAAATTAGAAGTTTAGATTATTTAGATTTAAGTGAAATTTTGGATTCAACCTCCACACCGTCGCAGCAACCATATAGGTATAAACTTTCGTTAAAAGATAGTTGTGGCAATATTACCGGATTGGGAGAAAATCACAGAACAATTCATCTAACTGTTAATGCAGGTTTAGCAAATGCAAACCAATTAATTTGGAACTCTTATGAGGGATATCCAGTGGGAACTTATAATATTTACAGAGGAACTCATGAAGACAGCTTGATATTGATAAACTCCGTACCTGCACAAATAGGTGTAAATACCTATACTGATTTCCCCGCCCCAATTGATTCTTTGTTTTATCAAATTGTATTTGAATTTCCTGAAGGGTATAACTGTAACTCAACAGCCGGCAGGGGAATATTAGCCCAACGAAGAAAAACCAATTCCAATGTTGGAACAAACTTCCAAATTAATGGTCCTGGTTCGGGTATTTATGAAAATGGATTGTTTGAAGTATCAATTTATCCAAATCCCAATGATGGTAATTTCTCTATACAAATGGAAAGTTTACTGCTTCAGAAATATGTTGGCATTAAAATATTTGATGCTGTTGGGAAGCTAATAAAAGAAAATGAGTTAGGTGGATTTAGCGGAACAAGAACTGTAAATATTAATCTTGAAGCAGAAGCAAAAGGTGTTTACTTCATACAAATTATTACTCAAAATCAAACGTACAACAAACGAATTGTAATTAAATAAAGCCTATATACTATGAACAAAAAGTATTTATTCTCACTATTAGCTGTTTGCTTTCTGACATTAAATGTATCGTTTAGTCAGATAGTAAGCATTACTCCTAACAATACTAGTTATTGCTCTGGAACAAACATTCAAGTAGATATTGTTGTGGCACTGCCATTTAATGCTGGCAATAATTTTACCTTGGAACTGTCGGATAATTTGGGCGGATTCTCTACCCCAACTGTTTTAGGTAGTTTAGTAGCAACTACAACTGCTACAATAAATGGAATATTACCATTTTCAATTGCTCCGGGAACGGAATATAGAGTAAGAGTTACATCTTCTGATGTTGCAAGTATTTCTCCGCTCTCAACATCTCTTACAATTAATCCCACCACAACAATTTCCTTAGCAAACACCAACTTGTGCTCAAACACAAATGGAGTTCCATTCACTAGTTTCCCTTCAGGCGGTACTTACAGCGGAAGTGCGGGTGCTATTGGCGGGTTTTTTTACCCTCAATTGGTAAGTCCTGGGAGCTATACCATTGTTTACACTACACCTACAAACGGTTGCCCAAATACTGCAAGCATTTCAGTATCGGTTAATGAATTACCAAATTTTTCTCTCAATCAAACCGGAAATGTTCCACTTTGTCAAGGTTCAACTGTTAATTTAATTGCATCAAGTTCAGATAATGGATTGAGTTATTCTTGGCAACCAGCCTCTGTAAATAATGACTCACTTGTAGTGAGCGCAGCAGGAAGCTACTCTGTAACAGCTACCAATTCATTTGGTTGTTCCACAACAAGTAGTAACATAAATGTTTCTATTTCTGCTCCTCCGTCAAATTTTGGAATTTTATCTCCCACTGAAATTTGTTTTGGGGCAGATCCTATTCTATTATCTGGAGTGCCTTCTGGTGGTAATTTTTCAGGTGGAAACATTATTGGTGGGTTCTTTTTTCCCAATACTGTTGGTGTAAATACAATTAACTATTCTTATACGAATTCTGCTGGTTGTGAATTTTCTGCCACAGCTAGTATAAATGTAAACTCACTCCCTGTTGTTAATTTTCAGGTGGTAACACCAATTTGCTATGGCGTAAATAGTGTAGATTTATCTGGGTTTGTTAGCCCTGCAGGTGGTGTTTTTAATGGACTAGGCGTATCAGCACAAGGTTTGTTTAATTCATCAATTTCGGGCTTTGGAATTTTTCCAATTACCTATACAGTAACAAATATAAATAATTGCTCAGCCCAAGCAACGCAAACAGTTTCAGTGCTTCAAACACCAGTTTCAAGTTTAGATATTCCATTTTCAAGCATTTGCTTTGGTTCAGATAGTTTGCTTCTTTCGGGTGGCTTGCCTCTTGGCGGAGTTTATTCTGGACAAGGAGTAAGTAATGGTTATTTCTATCCTAGTAACTCATTAGGGTATTCAAATATTACGTATACTGTCTCTAACAATGGAAATTGCCCTGCATTTTCTGTGGATTCAATTATGGTTTATAATTTAACTGCAAGTGCAGGAAATGACATAAGTGTAAGTTGTGGTGATCCTGCTCAGCTTAATGTAACAAGTAATAGTACTCTAAATCTAACATACAATTGGTCTCCAGCGCAAAGTTTGTCTAATGCATTTATTGCAAATCCTACTGCAAGCCCCACCAGTCAAACAACTTATACTGTAAATATTAGCGATGGAAGTTGTTCGGCTTCTGACCAGGTTTTGGTTTCTGTGGGTCCTACTAATTTTAGTTTAGAGTTTTCTTCAATTAATATATTTAATACTCCACCTTTTAATGTAACATTTACCAACAATACTCCAAGTATCAGTAACTATAATTTCATTTGGGATTTTGGCGATGGAAATACAATTAACTCTAATTCTGTTTCAGTAAATCATCAATATTTATTTAATGGTACATATAGTGTTAGTTTAATTGCACAAAATATACTTACTGGTTGTTTAGATACCTTAGTAAAGCCCAATTGGATTACTACCAGTAATGGCTGCAACCACACGGCAATTATAAATCAAACAGGACCTATAATTGCATGCCTTGGAGATTCAGTTTTGTTGACAGTTTCAACCGATGCAATTAGTCCTCTTTACCAATGGAATTTAAATGGATTGCCAATTAGTGGTCAACCAAATAATAACTATTATCCCAACCAATCGGGTGTTTATTCCGTTACTGTCTTCTCTCAAACAGGATGTCCTCAAACATCATTGCCAATAGAAGTTACATTTAACGCACTACCTCCTGCACCTACAATTACACAAATAGGCACTGTCCCGTTTTGCTTTGGTCAAGGAAGTATAGACTTGCAAGCTTCTCCAGGCTTTTTGAGTTATATTTGGGAATTAAACAACTCCAGCTTTGGTACTGGTCAAACAATTACTGCTACAACATCTGGCTTTTATTCAGTAAAAGGTACTGGGCTAAATGGATGTCAATCAAATTCAACTGTTTTTGGTTTAAACGCTTCCTTTCTTAGTCCACCTGAAATGTGTGCCATAACTGTTGATACAACCGCTCAGTACTGGAATAAAAATGTAATTACATGGCAAAAACCAATTACTCAAACAATTGAAAGTTATTTTATTTACAGAGAAACAAACATTCAAAATGTATTTGAATTAATTGCGGAAGTTCCTTATTCTAGTTTAAGCGAATATGTAGATGTGGGAGTAGGTATAAATCCACAAGCAAGAGCTTATCGATACAGAATGGCGGTAAAAGATACTTGTGGAAGTTGGTCTTTGCCAGGTAGTATTCATAAAACTATTCACCTCTCTGTAAGTCAAGGTTTAAACAATACAATTAATTTGCTTTGGAACAATTATGAGGGGGTACAATTTAATTCTTATCAAGTTGTAAGGAGCACAAATGCTGTTGGTGGAACATCTAACGAAATTATACAAACAATTGCACAATCATCCACATTAAATACTTTTACAGACTTATCTCCAAATTCAGATACATTATATTACAAGGTAAACATGGTTTTTCCGGAGGGATATACTTGTGAAGCTACCAATATGGTTGCTTCTGTTTTGGCACAGCGAAGAAAGACAAATTCAAATGTTGGTACAAACCAAATATTTACTGGAGAAATTCCTATCAATGCAGGAATACGACAAAATGAAATCTTTGCCGAGAGATTAATGGTTTACCCAAATCCAAACAGTGGGCAATTTAGAATAGAGTTTAATGCTAACGGTTCTCAGGCTGGCGAAGTAAAAGTTTTTGACTTGCTTGGAAATTTAGTAAAACGAAATGACTATCATTTTTCTAGAGGCGAAAACTCTAAAGTAATTTTTGCAGATGACTTAAGTAATGGTGTTTATTTGGTTCAATTAAAATATGGGAATTCGGTATTACAGCATAAAGTTATTGTTCAACATTAAAAATATCTAATTTTTGGAAAAAAGCCGGTTGATGCTCTCAATCGGCTTTTTTGTGTTAAGATATTAGGGTGATAAATAAATAATTACCTTAGAGAAAATTTAATTAATTCGATTTATAAATGCCAACAAATAGAAATCCAAAGCAATCTCTTAAAAAAATTTCTGCATATGAAATTGTGCAAGTTTTTAAAAACCAACCCGGCAAGGTTTTTACTTATCAAATGCTTACAAAAAAACTACAGTTAAAATCAAAAGAAGAAACCTTGCTCAAATTTAGTTTAGAAAAACTTTTGGATACTTTGGTAGAGCAAAAAGTAATTGATGAAATTAAACCGGGTGTCTATACGTATCACCTAAATGATGCCGATTATTTGCTAGGTAAAGTAGACATGTCTGCAAATGGAACCGCCTATATAAATGTAGAAGGATTAGAACATGATGTACTAATTAATGCCGAACATACCTTAGGCGCTTTGGCAGGAGATACAGTAAAAATTGTTATCACCAGAAATAGAGGCGACAGGCAATCCGAAGGCAAGATTGTTGAAATTGTTGAAAGGGCAAGAGAAGAATTTGTTGGCACCATAAAGCAATATAGAAACGTTTGGTTTTTTACACCAGATAACAATAAAATTCCATACGATTTTTTTATTGAACCCAACAATAAAGTTCAGCTTGAAAATGGAATAAAAGGAGTGATAAAAATTACTGATTGGAATGAAAAAGGAGAGGCACCAACAGGAAAAATTATTAAGATTTTGGGAATGCCAGGAGAGCACGAAACCGAGATTCATGCTATTATGCAGGAATATGGACTTACTTCTGAATTTCCTATTGAGGTGGTGAAAGAGGCCGAAAAAATTTCTACTAAAATTAGTGCGGAAGAAATTAAAAAAAGAAGAGATTTTAGAGAAGTAACCACGTTTACTATTGACCCTGTTGATGCCAAAGATTTTGACGATGCTTTATCCGTTAAGTGGATAGACCAAAATACTTATGAAGTTGGAGTGCATATAGCAGATGTAACACACTATGTTTTGCCTAACACTGCATTAGAAAAGGAAGCATTGCGAAGAGCCACCTCTGTCTATTTGGTAGATAGAACGGTTCCTATGTTGCCAGAAAAATTATCTAACGTTCTTTGCTCACTAAGACCCAATGAAGACAAATTGTGCTTTTCGGCAGTGTTTGTAATGAACAGCGACGCCGAAATTTTAGAGCAATGGTTTGGTAGAACAATCATTCATTCCATTAAAAGATTTACTTACGAGGAAGCACAAGAAGTACTCGAAAACCAAAAAGGGGAGTTATGTAGCGAATTGATGTTGCTAGACGATTTAGCAAAAAAAATGAGAGCTGTGCGATTTAAAAGAGGTGCAATTTCTTTCGAGAAAAAAGAAGTGAAATTTAAGTTGGATAAAAAAGGTAAACCCATTTCTGTATTTTTTAAAGAGGCAAAAGATTCTAATAAACTAATTGAAGATTTTATGCTGTTGGCCAATAAAAAAGTGGCAGAGATGGTAGGAATAAATCCAGACAATACAAAAAAAAGAGGGAAAGAATCTCTTGATTCTGCCTTGCCTTTTGTATATAGAATTCATGATTCGCCCAACGAGGAAAAATTAAATCAGTTTGCTGGATTTGTAAAAAAATTAGGTTATGCCATAAAAACTGAAGGCAAAATAGAGATAGCAAAATCATTAAATCAAATGCTAACGGAAGCCCACGGAAAAAAGGAAGAAAATATGATTTCGCAATTGGCTGTAAGAACAATGGCAAAAGCTGTTTACAGCACCAACAACATTGGACATTACGGATTGTCGTTCGATTATTATTCTCACTTTACTTCTCCTATTCGCAGGTACCCAGACATGATGGTTCACAGACTATTGCAAGATTATTTAAGCTCAGGAAAAAAAGAATCCAAAGACATAAAGTCGGTAGAGGAAATCATGAAAAAGAAAAAAGTTTTTCCGGATGTAAAGCTATTAGAAATGCAATGCAAACATTCTTCCGACCAAGAAAAAGTGGCTTCGGAAGCCGAAAGAGCAAGCATAAAATACAAGCAAGTAGAGTTTATGTCCGACAAAACAACACAAATATTTAAAGCAGTAGTTTCGGGTGTTACGGAGTATGGAATATTTGCCGAAATAGAAGAAAATCTT
>CAIMMJ010000017.1 GCA_903842515.1 uncultured Bacteroidota bacterium
TAAATATAAACACTTTTCACAAAACTTATTAATTTCAGGAACATCTTTAGATTCTAGAGTTTTTTTCATATCTATTATTTTATTTTTAACCCAACTATCATTAGTTTTGTAAGGTACCAACGTCAGATCAAAAAGTAATGTTGCATCAAATTTGTCAGGTGTTTTAAGACCATTACACACTAAAAAATAAGCAGTGTCTGATACTTTAAATTTCATCTGTCTCAAAATATAAACATAAATATCCATCTGCACTTTATAACTTTGGTGATACTGATTTTCTAAATATGCTTCTGTCTCAACAGTTTCATTTTTTGACTGAGCTTTGTAATCAACAACAATTAATTCATTATTGTCTGGGTTAAACCAAATATCGTCTACTCCACCATGTATTTCTAAATTAGTATCAGTATCTGTAAAAGCTATCCCGCCTCTTAATGCATCTCTCCAATAGTCAATTTTTTCATGTTGAAAAGGAATAAAATTTAATTTGTTTTTTAATATAAAGGGATGAGACTTTTGTATCTTTCTATAGTGATCAAATTCTTTCTTTAATAATTCATCAACTGCTGTGTTGAGAGCCCAGCCTGGCATTCCCGGATCTTTAAGACCCTTAACACGTTCTAGATAAAAACATCTTGGACAATCAATAAAATTATTTAATTTAGATCTGCTTATCTTAAAGGTTTCGTTAGTACCTTTTTGATAAATAGAACCTTTTCTGGTTCTTAAATGTACAAATTCTTTTTTATTGTTCATCTATTTTTTTTATTTCTTTATCATCTAGTTAAATAAACAAGATTTCTTAAAGTATAGAAAATCGACACGAGTATAACCAGCAATATAAAGAGTAAATACACTGTCCAATACTTATCTTTTGTTATTTTTTTACTAAATGGTGCATTTAAAAATTGCCAAATATTTTGTCTCAATTCCTTGCTTCTGACTAAAAAGAAAATAGTTACTACCCCTGTAACGAAAGCCAGCGACTCTCCCAGCCATGGACTTATAAAAAGCATACTTTAGTTTCCTTTGATGGATACGAGTTTCAGGGATTGCATTTATAAACCTATCTTCTTTTTAAGCTCACCTGTTTTAAATTTAATTTTACCGTCATTTGTAATAGTTTTAATTTGTTTTAAAGCCATTTTTATAATTTTAAGTTCCATTTTAAAAAACTCTCTACCTTGCTTAACTCTATACTCCTTAAATAAAGAGTGGGTAGTTTTTTCAAAATACTCTGCACTCTCAATTTTAATTGAAAATTCAGGAACAAATGAATGAAGATGACCAGTGCCTGTCAGCTCCTCTGCACGCTCTTCAACCAAACCGTAAGTAGATCCAATTTTATAAACACCAGGATAAGCTTCATTGGACAAAACATATACATAACCGACATTTTCTATTTTTTCTTTTTGTTTGGCTTTGGATCTTAATAATAATTCTATTTTGCGAAGTATTTTATCGTTAAATTCTTTAAAATTATTTAATTTTGTGTTGAGATAGTCTTTTTTTAA
>CAIMMJ010000018.1 GCA_903842515.1 uncultured Bacteroidota bacterium
ACAATTAGTTTTTCTGTCTTTAGGGTATTGTTCCCTTTTAGTGAAATGGTATATATTCCTTTTCTAAAATTAGTAGTGTTTATAGTTTCGTTTTGTTGAGTTCCTGCAATGCTATTGATATTTTTTACAAATACTTTTTTACCAGAAATATCAAAAATTTCTAAAGAAATATTTTCAGTTTTGGTGGATGAAAAATACAAAGAAACATTTTCAGATGAAGGATTTGGGAACATGTAAAAAGTTAGGTTGTTGTTTAATTCTGTTATTCCACTTGGTGCTTTATAACAAGGTGTTTGAGGGTTTGCAACATAAGTCATATTTGAAAAGTCAATGTAACAAGCATACTCCGGATGATCTACAAATGGATTTCTGTTTTGTTGCAATGAATCTAAAAAATCATTTCTAGCTCTGTCGTAATCGCTAGGCGGAAACTGATCGTTCCATCTTTTAAGAATATACTGGTCTTGACCATATGGAATTGTTCCACTAATTGGATTTAAAAATTTCCAGTTATTACCGCTTATGCTATTGTAACAAACCGCCATATACATCATTGCTCTTGCAGCACGTCCTTTGTGAACATCTCTTGGCTCATATACTCTTCTTCCAGTGGAATCAGTTCCGATTTTGCCATCAAGAAATGATTGTTCAGGGGTTACCACTTTGCCCAATGGATAATTGCTTCTGGTTGCATTTACATTACTTTGGCGTGCAGGATATAAATTGTGTTGATCATTGTATTCCGGTTTTTCTGGAGAGCTTGCATCAAATGTTGGCATCCAAGAATGTGGATAAGTGTGCTCTCTGCTAAAATCGTAAGCAGTGTAATCAAATGGTTCGTTGTAAACTGTTGCTTGGCCGCTATAAACACAATTTATTAACCTACGGAAAGTATTTGCACCAACAACTGCAAACGTATCTCTTACCTCAAAAAGATTAATCATGGTGGTGGTGTAATTGGAGTAAAATGTAAATTGGTGTGGGTTAATTAATGCAGACAAATCACTTAAGAATGTGGCATTGGCTGTATTTATTCCATTGTACTCTGATGGATTTGCCATAGAAGCAGGCGTAGTAACCGAACCAACTAGCGGACTGTTTGTATTGTAATTTGTGATAGTACCATCACCGTTGTAGGTAAAAACTGCAAAATGATAAGAAGTGCTTGCTTTAATCCAATTGGGTCTAAAACTAAAGTTTGAACCGCTTATGGAACCAGAATAAACCACTTTTGAATTCCCTATGCTTTGTCCCCTTTCATAAATAGTTCCATCTACAGGATTGTCGCTCACTGCTTGTCCGTCTCTTCTTAAAATAATATATCCACCCACGGCATCCACACCGGCACTTGCAGGAGTGAAGTTACTTACAACACGGTAAGTTTTATTTACAGGAAATGTTATGTTGGAGGCTTGCACTGTTGGCTCTGTTGCCAAAGCATCGCCAGCCCCGTAAAGGTTAATTATGTAATTGGGATTTACACCATCGTTAGAAGCAATAGTAATTGTTGCTGTTCTTGTGCCGGCGGCAGAAGGAGTAAAAACTACTGTAAGCGGTGCGTTAGAACTAGCATTTATTGTAGTAGGAAATGAAGAGGGAACAGAAACTGAATAATCTGAGGCATTTGCTCCTGAAATTGTTATGTTTGAAATATCTAAAGCTTGAACTGTTCCTAAATTTTTAAGTGTAAAATTTAAGTTTAGAGGGGTAGAAACACTGCTTGAAAATGTAGCTGCATAGTTTCCAGAAAAAATTGCGTTTGAAGCTTGTTCTACTTGCAATGTAGCAGAAGTTAATACAGGAGCTGCAATAGAAATGTCATCGATCGCAAGATTTGAACCGCTTACTTTATCTTGATAGAATAATCGTATGTAACGAGACAAAGAATTTGTTGGTGTAGATACAACAGTTGTGCAAGTAGCAGATGGAATAGCGCCGGATCCGCTAAAAGTTGTAATGTCTGACCAAGTATTTCCATCAACAGATTCTTGTACTTTAAATATTCCATCCCATGGATTACCTGTACTTCTGGCTTTAAATGAAATATTTCCTGGTTGTTGTCCCACCCAAATTAGCAATGCATCTCCATCTTCGTCAAGCCTTAAAGCTTGAGAGCCACAAGAATTAGCAGCACCATAAATTGTTCCTGTAGCACCAACATTTATGTGTTGCCAACCGTTTGGTATTGCTGCATAATTTTCTACGTCCCATGATGTAGGAACGGGTGCTTGTGCAAATGTAAGCATGCTTACTAAAAGTGCAAAAGCCGTAATGAGTAAATTTTTTTTCATTTATTTTTAGTTTAATTTTTCGAGTTTAAAATAACATTCTTCATTAAGCCTAAATGGTGTTCCATTTAAAAACAATTGATTGCTACTGGGTTCATCAAATTCAAATCGATACATAGGAAAAGGAATTTGAGGTAATATTGGCTTACGGTAAATGTTATTGTATTTTATACTTTTCGTGTTTTTGATGTCAAATGATATTTCTTTTTTGTTGACATTGAAATAAAACGTATCTACCAAATCTTTTATTAATTCATTTGAATAATCTATCTTATAAACTCCCCTTTGTGAGGCTGTATAAGGATTATTATTTTCAAAAAACTCAATAG
>CAIMMJ010000019.1 GCA_903842515.1 uncultured Bacteroidota bacterium
CCTTTCCTTTGTTGGTATGGCTTTGCGGGTGGGGTTGGGCTTTGTTGGTCAGGCTCTTGCAATCCCTTGCGGTTGGTTGGTGGGGTGGGTTTGCTTTCTCTCTTTGTCCTTGGGTGGGTTGGGATTGAGGGTAATGTATTAAGAAAAAATGGGATATGTTAAAGTTTTGTTAATGTCTTTCTTTGTTGTTCTAATTTACACAAAGGTAACTTATATTTGTATTGTTAATCGGGGATAACCCCACAAAATAAATAAAAATCAATAAAATGAAAATTGAATTAACAAACCAAGAAGCAGAAAAATTTTTTTTAAATGCCCTTTGTAATGGGTTGTCGTACTTTGAATCTTACGGTATTGAATTAGATTATGACAACGAAGAATACAAAGAAGCAAAAAAAACGGCAAAAAATGACAACGGGATGCCACCTTGTTACGAGGATGTTTTAGTAGAAATGTTGAGGAAAGGATATACACTAAAAGCTATTGATGATAATAACGAAGAAACGCACATTTTGACTATTAAAAAAATGTATGAGCAAATGAAAGAAGTCCCACCAAATACCTTAATGGAAATGATAAACGAAAGAGATGACGCAGACACCGCAGACATTATCTTACAAGTATGTTTTATCGGGGAACATACATACGGATAAATTCAAGGGGGTTGAAATATACCCCCATTTTTAAAAATCTTAATTTACAAAAAACAAAATAAAAAGTAATCAAATGAAAATTACAAATTTGACAAGTAGCAAAGGCAACACGATTGCAAATCAGTTTGAAATAAGAACGGAAAACGCCGTTTATTTTCAATCTTACCAAAGTATCATTGTAAAAATTGAGGACGGCACCACCTACCTTGATAGCCATTTTTGGGACTATTCAAAAACCACCGGCAAGTACCGAAACCAATTTTTAGGCGAGGATAAAAAAGAAACCGAGAAGAAAATAAAAGAGGGTATTTATATTTTAACAAATTTAAATTGATAAAAATGAAAAAAACAAAAATACAAGATATTAACGATAATACGCTTGATGAATTAACTAACCTTATTTGGGATATAGAAGTAAAAATAGGGCAATATAGCCATGTATCGCAACATTTACCTAAATCATTAATTAAAACGATTAAACAATTCAATCAGGTATTAAATAATGAGTATAAATATAGACATGACTAAATTTTAAGGTTCCCTTAACTTTTGATCCCATTTAATTAATTTAATTTTGAACTATTAATAAAAACAATAAATGTAAATTTATGAAACTAACAAACGAACAAAAAGAAGCTAACAAGTTAGCAAGAGCCGAAGCAAAAAAGACGGCTAAAGCGTTGGCAAAGATAGAAGCCGAAAGAAACCAAAAGCCGGTTAAAGAAATTCAAATCTCTATTGAGTGGAAAAAATCCCGTATGTGGGGAATGAATCCACACTTAACCGCTTGGGTAAGGTTTGAAGATGAAACAAGCGCCCAATTTTGTTGCACCGCTTCGGGTTGTGGATATGACAAAGAAAGCCAGGTTATTAGTGACGTTTTTAATGAATTTTTGAAATATCAACTTTACAAGTTAGAAAATGTTGAGGGGTTGCCGTATGGAATAAGAGCAAACGAATACAAGGGTTTTAGTGGTGGCATTGGTACTAATTGCTACTATAAAATTGCGGAAGCGATAGGTGGCAAATTTGACTGCGTGGCAAGTGGCAAGACTTATGATGCATATAAATACACTCAATTAAATTAATCCCCTGAAGCATTTATTTTTTATTTTCCTTTGCTTGGCCATTGGCCTTGAATTTATTTATTTTTTATTCAAATAATATTTTCTAATTTTCAAAAAGATAAAACAAATGAAAAAACAATTAACCCCGATTCAATCAATGAACAAGATTAAAAGCCAAATCAAGGCACTAAACAATCGTTTAAAGGAGGGCAAAGTTAAAAACCCCTATCCCGTACTTAATAAGATTGAAGCCCTAAAAACGGCTTTAAAAACGGAAATGGATAACCACTATTGGGAAAATTATTTATCAATCTAAAAATTATTTTATGATTTTATATCAAAATAAATGGTGCAGAATTATTGCAAAAGGAACTTATTATGTGCTACAATCTAAAAGTGGCAAATACAATGACCAATATTTTTTAACACTAACCGAAGCCAAAAGGGTAATCGGTGCAAA
>CAIMMJ010000020.1 GCA_903842515.1 uncultured Bacteroidota bacterium
CCCCGCTGGTTGCGACTACTCGTGAGTGGTCCAGCCTGAAGACCCCCATCCGCGATCGCTTGAAGAATCCCGTCCTTGTTCCCAAACCGAGTGAATTCCTTTCCCTTTTTGATTTGCTCTTTGAACCTTTTTGCACATTCATTCCTGGTAAAGAATAAACTTCGGTTACTATCCCGTCAAAAGGTGCTAGAAAAATATAATTAGACATTTTCTTTTCTAAACTTTTAATATTCAAATAGTTTAATAAAATAGTTGATTCAATGATGAATAATTTTTCTTCATTCGAAGCTATTTCAGGGAATTCTGGTAACCGATGCACCATTGAAAATTCATTCAAAAAAAGCTGCCATTTTGATTTTTCAGATTGAAAATTACTTTCAATAAAATGTATTTGTTCTAAAATAAGCTTAGCCAAACTTGCTTTCTGAGCACAAATCGAATGAAAAAGCTCCTCAGAATCTATTTTATAAAGCAGTTGATTAAATTTAAACTTAGTTCCTTGTTTTAATTCAATATCCCCAGCTTCCAATCTACCTTCAACATTAAAAAAAACGGACATATTCAAGTTTTGGGAAATTTGTCCTTCAGTAGAAAAATTTACAGCTCGTAATTCATTTTTAACAACTAAAAAATTATCTGTTTGATTGACGAGGTATCGTTTCTCCTTTTTAATATGTTTTTCATCATCTGAAAGGAAAAGCCAATAAATGAGTGTAGTTATCAATAAAAAGAAACAAACTAAAATGACTTTTTTTCTTTTCATAAAATTAGATTTATAAACAAAAGTATTTTATTATTCGCAATTAATAATTGATTTTATTCGATCAATAATTTACATCAATTTTTCGTGTAACCATATTGTTAAATTTCGTACACAAAACTTGCACGCTTTAATAAAAGTAATACATTTGCAAATGTAACTGAGGTGGCGAAGCCATGCAATATAGTTTCATAAATACAGTAAGTAATTGTTAGACATAATTATCACTTCCAAAACTAGAGTTAAAATTTTACTCAAGTTTTTTTTGAATCCTGAAACAAAAACGCATATTAGAGCTCTTGCATCCGAGTTAAACGAGTCATCAAATGCAGTAAGATTAGAATTGAATCGTTTATTAGAGGCTAAAATGTTGAATTCTGAACGTGCATCCAATAAAATTTTATTTCGGGTGAACGAAAACCACCCGCTTTATAGTCCTGTACGTGAAATGATACAAAAGCACGTTGGCGTTGATGAGATTATTCAAAATGTTATTCGAGGTTTAGGTGAAGTAAAAAAAATTTACTTAACCGGTTCTTTAGCTAAAGGTCTTTCGACAGAAATAATTGATATTATGCTAATTGGCAACATCAATGCTCACTATTTAGTTGAAACAATCGAAAAACTTCAATTTGCTCTTTCCAAGAAAATTAGGTTTGTGACCTTCACAGAAGAAGAATCAAATGATAAAAATTTCGATTGTGAAGATTTTGTTTTAATTTTCGAGAAATGAGTGCTGTTGAATTGGAAAAAAATTGGCTTGCTATTTACACAAACTCTCGAGCAGAAAAAAAAG
>CAIMMJ010000021.1 GCA_903842515.1 uncultured Bacteroidota bacterium
AGTTGCATAAGAGCGAATTCCTTCAAAAACTCCGCTTCCATAATGCATAACCTGAACGTATGGACTAACCATAACGTCTTTTGCTTTTAACCATTCTCCGTTAAAGTAGACAATTGTTTCGTTGTTGTAGTACATTTTTATTTTTATTAGTTAGTATTTTATTTTTTAAAATTAATCACAATCAAAAAAAAAGCCTTTCACAATGGAAAGGCTTGTTAATATAGTACAAAAAAACCCTTTCCTACGGAAGGATCTTAATAATGACGATGTTTGATTGTTGATTCATTTTAAATTTCGAAAACAAAAGTAAACAATTTTGTAAAAAAACAATACATTTTTTACGAATGTTCTGTTAAAATTTAATGATAATGATTAAAAATTTCCCAGCTTTTTTCCATGGAAGTAAACAAGGCATCTTTGTTTAAATTTAAATCAATGGCTTTTGATTCAAAGTAGCTTAATACATCTTGAGTAGCAATATTGCCCGTTAAATCATCTTTTGCCATTGGGCAACCACCAAAACCATGAATGGCCGAATCAAAACGTTTACAGCCACTTTCAAAAGCAGCATTTATTTTTTCGCTGCTATTTTCTTTACGCGAATGCAAATGCGCAATGAATTCCACATCTTTAAATTCCGGAATTAAGCGATTAAATAAATAGTGTATGTTTTCTTTGTCGGAAACGCCTGTTGTATCGGCTAATGCTATTTCTCTGATTCCTAATTTATGCAATTGATTTGCCCATTTTATTACAATCTCACTGCTCCATTCATCGTTGTAGGGATTACCAAAAGCCATGGAAAGATAAACGAGTAAGGTTTTATTTTTCTTAGAACATAACGTTTGAATTTCCTCTACTCGTTTTAGCGATTCGGAAATGCTAGAATTGGTATTACGTTGCTGAAAGGTTTCTGAAATAGAAAATGGAAAACCGAGGTAATGAATTTCATCATGCTGAACAGCATCTTCTGCACCGCGAGTATTAGCAATAATTGCAAGTAACTTTGATTTTGTTGAAGTTAAATCTAATCTTTTTAAAACCTCCGGAGTATCCTGCATTTGTGGTATTGCTTTTGGCGAAACAAAACTTCCAAAGTCAATGGTATCAAACCCTACTTTAAGCAAAGAGTTGATGTAGTCTGCTTTTAGTTCAGTAGGAATAAAATCCTTAATGCCTTGCATGGCATCTCTTGGGCATTCGGTAAGTTTAATCATGAGAGTCTTTGAACTAGTTTTTTATTAATCTTTTTTACTAATGACGGTCCTTCATAAATGAAACCGGTATACAACTGAATTAAACTTGCTCCTGCATCTAATTTCTCAAGGGCATCTTCTGATGAATGAATACCACCTACACCAATAATTGGGAATGCACCTTTTGATTGTTGGTGTAAATAACGGATTACTTCTGTACTTCTTTTAGTTAAAGGCTTACCGCTTAATCCGCCTGCGCCAATTTCTTGAATTCTGTCTTTTGAAACTGTTAAAGGTTCGCGTGCAATGGTGGTGTTGGTTGCAATTACACCTGCAATTTTAGTGTCACGAACAATTGCAATGATATCATCCAATTGTTCATTTGTTAAATCGGGGGCAATTTTTAAAAAAACAGGTTTTGGATTTTGTTTGGCATTGTTTAACTTCATTACTTTATTTAGCAATGCAGTCAAAGGTGCTTTATCTTGTAATTCCCTTAAATTAGGGGTGTTGGGTGAGCTTACATTTACTACAAAATAGTCCACTACATCAAACAACACATTAAAACAGTATTCGTAATCTTTATCTGCTTCTTCGTTTGGTGTGATTTTATTTTTGCCTATGTTTCCTCCAATGATGGTGTTTTTATTTTTTCGGTTTTTTAAACGTTCAACAGCATTATCAGCACCTTTGTTATTAAAGCCCATGCGGTTAATCACTGCCTCATCTTGAGGAATACGAAACAAACGTGGTTTGTCGTTACCGGGTTGCGCTTTTGGAGTTAGTGTACCGATTTCAATGAAGCCAAAACCAAAGTTTGCCAATTCATCTACTAAAACAGCATCTTTATCGAAACCTGCAGCTAAACCAACAGGATTAGGAAATGTAATGCCTGCAATTGTTCGTTCCAATTTTTTATTTTTTACCGTAAAAGAAGCATTTAATATGCTTCCAATAAATGGTATTTTATTAATAAAACGAATGCTGCTAAAACTAAAGTAATGAACCTTTTCAGGATCAAAACAAAATAAAACGGGTTTAATGAAGAATTTATAAAACATAAGCAAAGATAAATTTATTTAAACTATGTTGAGTATAATTATAGATTGAATTTTAGACTAAATTACCTAGGATATTAAAGATGCATCTACTCTTTTTTGCGCTTCAAGTTAACCCCGAATTGACATAATAATAATTTGTTTTTTGTAGTAGATGTAAACTTTTATATAGAGCGAATTAGAAATAGATAGTTTTTTGACGTCGCTTGAACATG
>CAIMMJ010000022.1 GCA_903842515.1 uncultured Bacteroidota bacterium
ATGCAGTGTTTTTAAACTTATATCATATCTTATTGGTAATAAAAATCATTAAAAAAAAATGGAAATTCAAAGAATGAATTTCCATTTTTTAGTACTCTATAAAAATAGATGTATTAATTAATTATTTATCTATTTTTAAATTATTTAGGTGTACAAACTTTAAGTTGTAATACACTTGATGCATCGTCACAAGCATCCTGAGCATCTTTGCCTTTGTGGGTTTCTGTAACTGTAGTTCCAGTTAATCCAGTAGTGCACTCACACTCATACTCTTTTTTACAAGAAGAAAAAGAAACAACTGCCAAAATAGCAGCAACTAAAAATAATTTTGATTTCATAATTTAGATTTTTTATAATTAAGATTTAGGCAAATATATACAAAAATTATAAAAACCAAAATTGTCCAATAAAAATCTTTCTATCTATTCAAATTATTTAAAGTTCACTTAATCTTGCGTTTTCATAAAATTAATTGTGCACCCAAAAACAAACATCGTTTTGCTTTAATTGACAAAAATTAAAATAATGAAAATCTTCTATTGGTTTTATTATTCTGCATACAATTTCAAAAATGACGCAGAATCTATCACCTTAATGGTGCATCAAATTTGATTACAAAACAAATGGTTTAGATGTTCTTTGCCTTTTGGAATAGATAAACTAATTTTTAAAAATTCTCCAATAAAATTTAGGGTCCTTAAAACTGCTTCGCAAATCTAAATCGTTGAACATTGCTGTAAGTGTTTCTCTAAAGGTTTCGTTTTTAATGGCTTTTTTTACAACAAAATTAAACAACCAAGGAAAACGTGACAGCTTTTGGAGAGTTGTACTTATAGAAAATTCTTTCCCTAATCTATTATAAACTCTCTTATCATATTCGTAAAATAAATCTGATGAATAATCTTTTTTTTCTAACGCCAATTCAATAACGTTAGCTGCATGCATGCCACAAATCATTGCATTTGCAATTCCTTCTCCTGTAAATGGATCTATTAAACTTCCAGCATCTCCCAATAACATAAATCGTTCACCTGATATTTTTCTTCTTTTTGAACCTAATGGAAGGCCCCATCCTTTTGGTGTTTCAAGAGGCTCAGCTGCTGAAAATCTTTTTGAAATTTCTGGATGATTTTGTATTATATCTTCCAATTCTTTTCTTAGATTAATTTTATTCTTGGAAGCATATTTTTTAAGTAATCCAATTCCAACATTTGCCTTACCGTTTGACATTGGGAAAACCCAAAAATATCCTGGAAGTACTTTTTTAATAAAATGGAGTTCAATAAAGTTGTTGCTATTAAATCCTGAAACATTTTTATAATATACTCTTAATCCAGCGCAATAATGATTCTCTTCTACCATCTTTCCACCAAATTGTTTTGCAAATATAGACCTGTCTCCATCTGCCGCTAAAACAATCTCAGGAACAAATTCAATTGTTAGACCATTACCAATACAACTAATCTTATATTTTCCATCAGGTTGTTTAGTTATTTGCTTGGCTTCGCACCCCTGAATAACGTTTGCATATTCACCAGCTGAATTTTCTAACAAAAAATTGTCAAAGTATTTTCTTGTTGCAATAAATCCCGGAGCAACAGACAAACTTTCTATGTTATTTGCAAAGGGAACATCAACACTAAGTCCTGATGGTGCAAAAAACTTTACACCAAAACTCCCCAAATAATTTTCATCAGAATAAATTTTATTTTGAATTCCGTTCTCTAGTTTTTTTAAAACGCTAAATACCTTTCCACTTAATGCATCACCACAAATTTTATCTCTTGGAAAAACTGCTTTATCAATTAAAGTATGATAAATTTTTTGTTTTGTAAGAAACATAGATGCCGTTGCACCTGCAGGACCCGCACCAATAATTAATATTTGAGAATAATTTTTCAAGAACATTTCAAAATTAACAATAGTTTTTGTGTAATTTCGTTTAATGTTTATGACAAAAAAAATATTTGTTGGTTTTGTATTTATTTTAATTCAACATTTTTGTTTTTCTCAAGCCGGGAAGTTTACAAAATACTCTCAATTTGATTTTATGTTTGGCACTTCTTGTTACTCAGGAGATTTATCACCATATACAATCTTTTCCTCACAAATTGCAAAACCAGCCTTTGGGTTAAACTATAAATACAGCTACAACAGACGCTGGACCTATAGACTTGGTGCATACTATGGAAGCATTGCGGGCAGTGATAGGTTTGCAAAAAACAAGTTTTTGTTGCAAAGGAATTTTAGTTTTAATTCTCAAATCTATGAGCTCTCTACCGGTTTTGAATTTAACTTTTTCCCCTTCGAAATTGGAAGTGCAAAATACTTGGCTACGTTCTATTTGTTTGGAGGTTTGGGAGTTTTTAATTTCAACCCTTACACTGAATACAATGGAGAAAAGGTTTATTTGCAACCTCTAACAACAGAAGGACAAGGAACTTCGGGCTCAGAAACTAAAGCTTACAAGCTTACTCAAGTATGTATGCCTTTTGGATTGGGTGGAAAAGTTAGTTTGGGGAAAAATTTTGGTTTATCGTTAGAGCTTGGACTTAGAAAATTATTTACAGATTACCTAGACGATGTAAGTGGTGTTTATGCAGATGCAAGATTGTTGTTCAAAGAAAGAGGTTCTACCTCCGAAAATCTTTCGGGCAGTGTAAGAAGAACAAGTTTTGAAACAGGAAACGCAGGAAAGCAGCGAGGATTCTCTTGGAACAACGATTGGTACTCTATTTCAAGCATCACGCTAACCTACAAAATACCTGTAAAAACAAAGTGTCCGGGAATGGATTAAGTTTTTTATTCCATAGTAATTAAAAAGTAATTTTTCTTTCCTCTTTGCACCAAAATATATTTTCCGTTTAAGAGTGAATTCTCATTGATAAGAAAATCTTGAGATTCCACTTTTGTTTTATTAATAGAAACTCCTCCACCATCAATCATTTTTCTGGCTTCGCCTTTAGAGGGGAATACTGCTGTTTTTTCTGCCAGAAAATCAACTATTGAAATGCCTGAATTTAAATCTAAAACCGAAACATTAAATTGTGGAACACCCTCAAAAACGGCAAGCAAATCATCGTTGCTCAAGTTAGATAAACTTTCTGATGTTCCTTTCCCAAACAATATTTCTGAAGCTTCCAAAGCCGCAGCATAATCTTTTTCGCTGTGTACTCGTATGGTAATATCTTTTGCCAATTCTTTTTGCAATATTCTTAAATGTGGGGCATTTTTGTGCTCCTCTACTAGAGCATCAATTTCTGATTTTGTTTTTACAGTAAAAATTCTAATATAATTTTCAACATCTGTATCGGAGGCATTTAGCCAAAACTGATAAAATTTATACGGACTAGTTTTGCTTTTGTCTAACCAAATATTACCACTTTCTGATTTTCCAAATTTAGTACCATCGGCTTTTTTAATTAGTGGAGTTGTAAGTGCATAAGCCTCTCCGGCATCTTTTCTCCTTATTAATTCTGTTCCTGTTACAATATTTCCCCATTGATCTGAACCTCCCATTTGAAGCTGAACTCCTTGGGTTTTATACAAATGATAAAAATCATAGCCCTGAATTAATTGGTAAGAAAACTCTGTGAAAGACATCCCATTTTCCAATCTGTTTTTAACAGAATCTTTTGCTAACATATAATTTACGGTGATGTGTTTTCCTGCATCACGTATAAAATCCAGAAATGAAATATTTTTAAACCAATCGTAATTATTAACTATTTCGGCAGAATTTTCGCCACAATTAAAATCCAAAAATTTCTCCAGTTGCTTTTTTTGTTTTTCTAAATTTTCATTTATTACCTCAATCGTCAATAAATTTCTTTCTAATGATTTACCCGATGGGTCACCTACCATTCCGGTTGCCCCACCTACAAGTGCAATTGGTTTATGCCCTGCATTCTGAAAATGCAAGAGTGTCATTATCTGCACCAAATTTCCTACGCCTAATGAGTCGGCTGTTGGGTCAAAACCAATATAGCCTTTTACCATTTTAGAGTTTAATGTTTCTTCGGTACCAGGAATAACATCTTGCAACATTCCTCTCCACTTTAATTCTTGAATAAAATTTTGTTTCATTTTTTTATGAATGTGTGCAAAGATAATAAGCCAAAATGAAAAATGATTCTACAATTATTTTTTGCTTTTATTTTGCGAATTATAGAATTTGCAGTAGTCTCTTATTCCACAACTTATACATTTTGGACTTCTGGCTGTGCAAATATACCTGCCATGCAGTATAATCCAATGGTGCGATATTGCTACAAGCTCAGTGGGTATATACTTCATTAATTGTTTTTCTGTTTCTAGAGGTGTTTTTGCGTTAGTTGTGAGCCCTATTCTATTTGAAACTCTAAACACATGGGTATCAACAGCCATAGCAGGTTTATCAAATACAACAGAAGCAATTACGTTTGCAGTTTTTCTGCCAACACCCGGCAATTGAATTAAATCTGAAATTTCTGAAGGAACTTTCCCTCCAAACTTTTCTAGAAGCATGTTAGCCATTCCAACTAAATGTTTTGCTTTGTTGTTTGGATAGCTTATACTCCTTATTACGAGAAAAACTTCGTCAATGCTAGCTCGTGACATGGAAATTGCATCAGGATACACGCTAAACAATTTTTCTGTAACAATATTTACTCTCTTATCTGTACATTGAGCAGATAGTATTACAGCCACTAATAATTCAAATGGATTGGAGTAGTTGAGCTCGGTTTCTGCCAATGGATTATTGACTTTAAACCATTCTAACACTAAATTGTACCTGTCTTTTTTTGAAATTTTTACTGGCCCCATATTTTATCTTACCAGATACATTTTTCCAAATCCTTGAGTAAAAAATTGATCTGCACCACTGGCTCTTTTCTCTATTTCGGTTCCGTTTATATTAGAAAATATTTTATATATGTAAAGGCCATTTCCTAGTTTATCGCCAAACTCATCAGTACCGTCCCAAGCAAAATCAGTAATATTTCTTCCAATTTTTATAGGGCCCAATTCATCTTGAGTAATTTCTCTTACCACTCTTCCGGCAACTGTCATTATTTGAATTTTAAACCATGTAGGTATTTCGCTGCCCGTAAGGGTAAAAACAAATTTTGTAGATGTTGTAAATGGATTTGGATAGTTCATTACATTAGTAATGGTAGATTTATTTATTACTTCAAACTTTATTGAATAGTCATTTGTGCCTGAAACATTTCTAGAGGCATCTTTTGCTTGCACGCTTAGTTCATAAATTCCATCTTTTGTGAAATTAGGAGAATAATCAATTTTACATTTATTGCTTGGTAAACTAGCTGGAGTAAATTTTAAACCAGTTGTAGGGCTATTGTTAAAGTAAATTCTTCGAGCTGAAGTCTCTCCGGGATATTTTATTGCTACAACAACATTAGAGGTATCTGTTAGTGCCAAATATTTATTTTCGTCTTTAAGTGTTATTAAAATATTTGGTTTAGGCGAAATAATATCACCGTTTACTATATAATTTCCATCAAATGTTACATCTAAAATGGGATTTATTTTATCTGTTTCTACTTCAAAATTAACGTATGCAATGTTATTAAAATGAGTTTGTTCGGGTTGGTCATACCTTGTTCCATTTGTTACTAATGGGTTTACATCAATCCAAAGTTTTTTTGCACCAGATAAACTGGTTGTTTCAAGCTCCAAACTAGGCAGGATAAATGTGTTTGCCCTAAGTGAATCTTGTCTTGGAAATGCAATAGGTGTTAATGATTTGTCTTGGTTTACCAGCCAATACTTTATCAACAAGCTATCCATAGGTAACTCACTTACATTTTCTACTCCAATTCTAAACTTATATTTTTCGCCTTGTTGTAATTTTGTGTTTGATTGTTCTATAAATACATTTGGGCTGAGCGCCGCTTCGGGTACATTCTGAAAAAACACATGCCACCTGCGCAATTGGGTTGGAGATAAATTAGCTGTGTCTTTAGAGTAATATTCTAATTGTAGATAAGGAAACTCTGACGCACTAATTGAATTAAGCAAAACATTTCCATTTCTATTCGCAAAAGTCAATAGCTTTTGTTTTTCGCCATTGAACCTCACCCCGTAAACCGTTACCGAATTTGAATCGCTAGAGAATTGTTCTATTGGCCGTGACCTCCAAGAAAGAGAATCCCAACGTGTAGATGGACCAATAAGTTCGGATGAAAATTTACCAAAATCAACATTACTTGTCATGGTTCCATTAAGCACCACTTGATATCTTCCATTAGCTGGGCTAAATTTTTCTACTGCAGTTTGAGGATATCCTTTCTTTACAAAAAATGCCCACGCTCTGGAGTTTGGGAGAGTTCTAACAGAATCTGCTCCCAAATTTTCTAATACAGAAAATATGGAAGTGTCTGCCCACGATTGAAAATTTCCTCTTACCCAAGTATAAATTAAAATGTAATTACCATTTGGAACCCCGTTTAACATCATATTTTTAAACCCTTGCATTTGAGCGGCATTTCCAACATTAAAAATAAAATACTTGTAATGTCCATTAGAAGGATTCATGTTGTTAGAATTTCCAAAATTGTTATTAGGATTTTGAATAACTCCATTTAAAGAATATCTAATTCCCCAAGGCTCTAACGTAACAGAATCCATTACAGCCACGTGAATAGAGGGAGAATAACTGTTGCCTGCACTTTCTATCAGCTCTTGATCAATTCTATATTCTGTTGCAAATAAATCTGCATCGGGCGGAACAGATGTGCCGGGAGCACTCCACGTAAAACAACTCAACTCTTTTGACAATGCACCAAATTCAAATTTTCGTTGAGGCTTATTGTATTTCATCAAAGAGTAATTATTGTTTTTAAATTGATAAAAGTGAGATTGTTCCCAACCTGTTCTGAAAGGAATATGTTGAAATGAACTTTCTTTCCATTTGTAACCTATGCCGCTTGAGTCGGGGCTAACTCTCCAAAAATAAACTGTGCTGTCTGATAATAAAAAAGGCAATTCCCATTTTATAACTCCACCGGAATTGTTCACTATTTTTTGTTTTTTAAACGCACTTAAAAAAGTATCTGTTGTGTCTATCTCAAAAATATAGTTTCTTGCAGGAGCAAAAATATCTCCGGTAGAGCCCTTTAGAGTAATGTTTTTATTTTTAACTATAGAATATTTGTAAGGAAAAAGTGGTGTAATATCGTCAGATTTGATGTCGAAGAGAAGAGAAACAAAATTATTGTTTTCGTTAGTTTCTGCCACCACATTTAATGCATCAATAGAAACTTCAAGTTTATTTATTCCCGGCCCTCGTAGCAAATTTACCGGCAATTTAAAACTAACAGCACTTTCGTACATTACTGGATTTAGTGTTGTAGAATAATTTGAAGAAACCACGCTATCTGGCAAAAATCTTTTAAGCAATAAGGCAATAGGTTTATTAACTGCACTACCTAAATTTTTTATTTTGATGTTTACAAAAAAGCTATCCAAATCTGTAGTAATTACAGTAGGATTAAACTCAATATTTTCTGGTTTTATTTCATAATCAGGGCCATCAAAAGCATTAATAACAAGACTTGGATCGCCGTGCAAAGTCATTGTTAAACAAGCCTCTTTTAAAACTTCATCTTCTGTTGATTGTATATCTTCTATTGCTGCCTTAATACATCTTCCAATGCTTTGTCCGTATTTAGTTTGGCCAAAATTTTTGTAAAATGCCTTTGTATAATAGTAACCTGGAGATGCCAATCCTGGCGATGCTTGGGCAATAAACGCAATGGCGCCTTTGTTAGGTGTTAAAATATATTGTTCACTTACAAATTGGTAAGTTGCACTAGGTGGTTGATGCAAATCGCCCACATAACAAGAGTTGGCCATTATTAGTGGATACTTGCCTTGATTGTTGTATTGAGAAGGTGGCTCTGGACTAACATCAAAACTACTGCCTGCAGCATGACCAAAAAAATTCATAATTGAAATTCCATTTTCAATAGAGTTTCTTATAGAATCTGATTCAGAAATTTGAATTGGCGCTGTAGTATTTTTGGAGTATGTAATTACTTTCCCTCCAAAAAGTGTATCCTGCAAAATAGATTTGTAATCGTTTAAAAAATACAAATGTTGCAACTGTTCACCTTGAGTGGTACCTCCTGCAAAATGCAAAACATCTTTCATCCACAAAGCTTTGGGTTGGCTTTCAAACTCAATTACTTTATTTAAATAGTCTTGAACTTGTTGATTGGTTGTTGCAGATAATCTTCCAACAGGAATTTTAGGAGCATATCCATTAGCGTTGCCAATTCTTGCAGTAATGTATTCGTCAGATCCAAAATAGCCCCAAGTAGGCACAAGATTTTTTGCAAAATTTGAAGGATTATTTATTGTTAGGTAATGGAGAATACTTTTTCCAATAAGAAATAAATGTTTGTTGGGATTAGGGAAATTTAAATCAATGTATTCTGCAAATTTTCTTATTGCAAGTGGATTTTTTACTATGCCAAAAGCAAACTGATCATACAACTCATTTATGTTTGCAACAATAGATGTAAATCCTTTAGAGTTTTTATAATTGGCATAACTTAAAGCGCCATCTAAAGTATTTGGATGAGTAACAATTAAAAAATCGGTAGTAGGATTAATTTGAGAAAAATCGGTAAAAGTGCCTGAGGAATTTATTGGAGTAATGTTTGTAATATATTGGGGTGAATTATTGGAGTAAATAACGCAATATCCATCTGCAGAATTATTAGGCGTAATTATTTTAAAATTATTTCCCTCTTTAAAAACTTTTATTCTTTGATTTAACGTGTAATTCCATAGCCATATAGAATCGCTAACAGAATTGAAATTAGTGAAATTATAAAAAAAACTCCCTGTAATATTTTCACTGGGAATGATCAACTTCATAAATGAATTTGAATTTAAGTTAAGTGTCCTAGGATAATTATAAGTTATTCCAGAAATAGAAATTTTTTTATTATTATTTCCGGGGCTACTTAAAATATTTAAATCGATATAAGTTGGAAAAGTTAAAAGATTATTTGGGATATCGAAATTTATAAATTTGTTTGAAATTCCATCCCAAGTCTCATCAAATAACAATGTGCCACTTGGATCGTTTAAATAAGCATTTACTCTATTATCTCCAAAAACATTAATGTCTTCACTTTCGCTTACTAATTTCAATTTTACCTTAGTTGGTGGGCCCGAGACCTCCAAATTATTTGGATCAAAACGAGGTTTGCATAAAGCTGTAGGAGAGCAACCTGTTAACGCATAACCTTCTCCAATATTTATTTCTGGAGAATATCCGTTGATTGCATTCATTTTCCCCAAAGAGTAAAAGCCTCTCAAAATTCTATTTACCTGTGCAATTACATAATTTCTTGTGGGATAATTAGTAAAATCGCTTTGATAGAAAGTTTCAACTCTTCTATTGCTGAGTGAATTATTATACGTGAAATAATAGATCAACGTGTCATTGAATAAGCTTACATTAGTGTTTAAAATATTCTCGGGCAAATCATATACCAAAGAATCTGCCCAACCCGTATTTCGCTCTCCATAAAATTCAATAAAATCGTTGTTATTAAAAATGCCGTCATTATCATTTTCGCCATAAACATAAATTGGAATTTCTCTTCCTTTAGCAAATATTTGAAAGTTCTTTGGATGAATTGTGTTTAAATCAAAACCAGCATTTGTTAAGGCTTGAGGAGTAATTCTATAAATACTGTCTCTCCAAACTTTTATCTTATAATACTTCTGAGAATAGTTTATCCAAGAATTTGTAAAGTTTTGAGCAAATAGAGTTGGGGTTAAAAAAAATGATAAACAAAAAAAAATAATCTTACAGTAATTTCTATTCATAAGCAATTCACTTTTTTAAATCTACTTTCAATGAAAATACATGCGACAGCAAACCAACCTGTTGCCCAACATTAGAAAATGCATAATCCAAGTGTATCATTTTAATTTTTAATCCCAGTCCAATATTTGGCTGCACAATTTTTGCCCTTGAAGAAATTCCGGTTTTAACTTCTTGAATATTGCCTATACCTCCTCGTAAAAAAACTGTATTTGCATATCCAAATTCAACTCCCACTCTTGGATCTATTGAAAGGTTTTTAGACTTAATTAAAGTATTTCTGTACCCATCAAATGTATTTTCTAAATTAATTTCTGCTAAGGCAGTAAATTTTTTATATTCAAAGTTTTTTGCAACTCCTAAAATTAATCTTGGAACTGTTACTTCTAGCGAATTTTTTGGAACAACATTGTTAGTTTGCAACAACACTTCTGTTTCCCTTTCCGTGAAAGACATTGACCATGCGTTAAATGTTCCAAAAGCATCTCTTAGAGTTGCTCCGTATCTAAATCCATTTTTTCTATATTGAATTCCAGCGTCAATACCAAACCCCCATGCATTGGCGAACGAACCAACTGTTCTTCTTATTATTTTTGCTGTTCCTCCATAAGTTAAGCCTTCTATTTTTGATTTTCGGGCATAACTTAACAAAAAAGCATAATCGGCCGCAGAGAATCTTTTTACTCTATCATAATTTATCTGTCCATTGGCGTCAATTAAATCTAGGGTATTTGGAATATCATCTACTCCTAATCTTATTACATTTAAAGACGCAACGCTGCTTGAGTCTATTCTTCTTGCCACGCCAAAATAATCGTATTTGGCAATTCCCGCAAAATACTCGCTGTGCATAAGCGCTCCTTGCGTTTTAATCCCTTGAGATAAATTGGCTAAACCTGCAGGATTAAAATATCCAGAAGTTACATCATTTACCGAAGCAGCTCTTGCGTTAGACATTCCCAATGCATGTGCTCCCACACCAATAGCTAAAAACTCGTTGCTATATTTTGCAATTTGTGCTTTTGAACTAAAATAGTTTATTAACACTAAAAAAATAATCAGTTTTTTCATCAAAAATAATTTACACTTTATGTTTTATTACGCTTATTTACAAAAAATTTGTTCCTTTAAATTTTTACACAAAGAGTTAAACACAAAAATAAGTCAAAAATTGTCATAAACTAAAAATTATGACTTCAAAGACAATGCTTTCACCTCAAAAATCAAAATATTATTTCCCAAATCTTGATGCTTCTAGATTTTGGGCATTTATTCCTGTGTATTTAACTCATTGTTTTTATAGCACAAGTAGCACCATTATAAACTCCAATTTTTATGTTTTTGTTCAACATCATCTTAAACTTGGTTTGCTGGGACTGGATTACTTTTTTGTATTGAGTGGATTTTTAATTACTTGGATAATAATTGAGGAGCAAAAACAAACAAAGAAATTTTCATTAAAGAATTTTTATGTAAGGAGGGGATTAAGAATTTTTCCTCTTTATTTTTTGATGGTTTGTATTGGATTTTTCATACAGTTTTTAACTGAGTTTTATTTAAATTCACGCATAAACACCTTGCCTAATTTTTTCTATTTTTTAAGCTTTACTCTAAACTATTATATTATCGAAAATGGAAAAGAATTTCTTTTTTTTCTTGTATTTTTTTGGTCTGTTTCAGTTGAAGAGCAATTCTACATTTTTTGGTCTTTGTGTTTAAAATATTTAAGCAAATACCTAAAGGTAATTGCCTTATCAATGATCCTTGTTTCAATATCCTTTAGAATATATTTTCTGGATAACGATAATCAGTTAGTGTTTAATACTTTGTCGTCAATTGCTAATTTTGGTTGTGGTGCATTGTTAGCATTTTATTGTTTTCACTTTCCCAGTATTAGAGAATCTATTTCAAACATTACAAAAAAAACTATCTTTTTTGTATATGCATTATTTGCAATTAGTTTTATCTTTTACAATAAGATTTTTTGCTACCCATTAACTGTTGTTTTTGAACGATTTATTTTTAGTGTTTTCTTTTGCTTTATAATTGCAGAGCAAGTGTATTGTAAAAATTCTTTTTTTAAGCTTGGCAATAATAAGTTCTTCGACTTTTTTGGCAAATTATCTTTTGGATTGTATTGTTATCATGGTTTAATCATTACTCTTTATATAAAAATAATGGGGGATAGTTTGTTACTGAGCAATAAGTGTTGGGTTTTGTTTGTTGCCCCCACTTTTATTTTAATTGCTACCCTTTTGGCTTCATTAGCAAGCTTTAATTTGTTCGAAAAGAAAATTTTAAAACTTAAAAGTCGGTTTAACTAAAAAAACAACTTACTTTTTTGAATTTCTTGCATCAATATCTTTTAGAAATTTTAATTTATCATTTCTTATTTCAAATGCATCAAAACTTAAATCGGGAGAATAAAATTGAAATTGATTTTTTAGTTCGGAACGAGGAGCAATCAAATGATCGAAAACAATACGTTTCTTACTTTCGTCGTATTTTAACGAAGTAACTAATTTTGAATTGTATTGCAATACATAACGTTTTATTGGCATAGCTTCAAAAATGTTGTCGCCAAAATAGATGTCATATTTTTCATCAATAAGTAAAACGTCAATCCACTTGCGTGAAATAGTTTTTTCGCTTAAATTGGAGGCTAATAGAAGGTATTTTTGCCTCCCTTTTTCTTTTAAAGTTATCATTTTATAGTATCTACATCCTATCCAACTCCCTGGTTTGCCAATAAAACTTTCTAGTTTTTTCTCCTTTATTCCAGTGTCGTTTAGTACATTTTTATACCAAGTTTTATTAATTTTATTAAATACAACACCTTTGTATTTTATAAGATTGTTTTGGTATAAAACA
>CAIMMJ010000023.1 GCA_903842515.1 uncultured Bacteroidota bacterium
GGTAAAAATACTTTTTACTTTTTCTACCAACACCTCAGGTTCCAGAACTTTACAGTTTGCTCCTAAGCCAATAATCCAATTGTACAATTCCTGATTAATAACCAAATCATACTCAACAATAAAATTACCATCGGGCAACTCACTAATACGCTGAGAATGGTGGTTTTTTTTATTTTTTAAATACCCAATGTAATCTGTATTTATTTGAAGTTTTATTTTTTTTATTTCGTTGTTTACAGGCGGAGTGGTAATACCTATAATGTGATCAAACATGGCTAATTTCTCTTTAGGCGGGAGGAAATTATAAGGATGTTCACTTTCTTCAATTGATTTTATTCTATCCAAGCCAAACGTTATAATGTCTTTTTTGTGATGACAATATGAAATTAGATACCATCTTTTGTCAAATTCCTTTAAAAACAAGGGAGAAATAAGATGAACTTTTGATTCACTATTAAATTTTTCATAAGTAAGCTCAATGGCTTTGGCTTTTCTAATAAAGTTGATTAAAATAGGAATGTTCTGTAAACCCTCAACTTTACTGGGAGTATCCGGGAATATTATGGTTTGATTGTTACTCTTATCACTGATAACAAATTTAAAATCATTTTTAATTTTTTCTATTGCTCCTTCAAAGTGCTTAAATAAATCGGTTTCCTTATATACACTTAAAATATTTCCCACAAATTCTAAAGAATCCAATTCATTTATTCCCAATTTAATAAATTTACCAATGGTGTAATTGGTTTCTTCGTAATAATAACCATTTCTTTCTTTTGAGAATTTAATTGGAGCATAAAATTGTAAAGCCTGTCCTTCTCTCATTTCTTTAAGATCGGCCTTAATTGTTCTTTCTGCTACTTCACCCAATGTTTCCCTCATGGCCTCTTTTAGCTCTTCTAAACTTGGATATGGGTTTTGCCTGTTATTTATACAGGAATCGATAATTAAGTACCTGTAGAAGGCATTTTTGTTTAATGGCATAAATATATTTTTTTGAGTGCATATACACTGCACTGTGTATGTTGAATTTTGTATTCGAAAAAATTAAAGCTATGAAACTTAATAATGTTCCTGATTTTACTCCAATGTTCAAACAAATGGATTTTATAAATCCTGATTTGTTTTTTTATCAAAAATACAAAAAAATTGGAAATAAGAAAGTTTATCAAAATATTACACACGCCGAGCTTTTAATTAAACTAAAAGAGTTTTATCCTTTGGCAGAAATCATTGAGGAAAATATTTTCATCGATTCGAAGCTTTTTCAAGGTCATTTAAAAGAAATACAAGCAGAAAACGATCAAGTATCTCAATTAAGAATGGAATATTGCGATTATAAATTGGCAGAAGTTGTTTTTGAACCGGAGAATGAAATTCTAATCTATTTTAATCCTTCTTTTAAAGGATACAAAAGAATTGAACTAATTTATAGTCCAAGCGCTGATCTAAAAACAGTACTAAGTATAGAACGTATTATCCTTACATGTTGCAAGATAATTGCAAAAAAGGAAAATGTTCACTTGGTTACACAGTCTATGGGCGAACTTAGTTTAAGAGAAACAAAGATAGATTCCATTTTTGCAGAATTAAGTGAAAACTATAACGATGATTTATTGGAAGTTAATGACATTATATTAAAAAGATTAAACAAAGAAAACGACAAAGGATTAGTTCTTTTACACGGTATTCCGGGCACAGGCAAAACATCTTATATAAGGCACCTCATACAAAATATAGAAAAAAATTTAATCTACATGCCTACGGATTTAGCACGAGAAATTGCAAATCCCTCTTTTATTGACTTTATGCTGGAAAATAAAAACAGCGTGTTAATTATAGAAGATGCAGAAGATATTTTAGAATCTAGAAATTCGGGTAGAAATGGTGTATTGGCCAATTTACTAAATGTTACAGATGGACTACTTTCTGACTGTTTAAAAATTCAAATTGTTTGTACGTTTAATACCAATTTAAAAAATATTGATTCTGCTTTATTAAGAAAAGGAAGATTAATAGCACGTTATGAATTTAAAAAACTCTCGGTAAAAAAATCGCAAGCACTTTCTTCGAAGCTAGGATTCGATAAAATAATAAACAATGAGATGACCTTAAGCGAAATATTTAATCAGGAAGAAATGTTGTTTGAAGAGAGCAGAAAAAAAATTGGTTTTTAACAGAGGAAAAAGTAAAAAAGTCTTTAATCTATTTTTTCTCCAAAGTTCCTATAAGTTCAAAGTTCCAAAGCTCCTTTAAGTCAAAGTTCCTTTAAGTCCAAAGTTCCTTTAAGTCTCCTGACTTAAAGAATTTATAAAATAAAGACTTTGTCTTTGGCAAAAGGTTAAATGTTCCTTTAAGTCTCCTGACTTTAAGGATGTATAAAGTAAAGACTTTGTCTTTAGCAAAATGTTAAATGTTACTTTAAGTCTCCTGACTTAAAGAATTTATAAAACAAAGACTTTGTCTTTGGCAAAAGGTTAAATGTTACTTTAAGTCTCCTGACTTAAAGGATATATAAAACAAAGACTTTGTCTTTGGCACCATCAAAAAGCAAAAGTTTTTCTCTAACCAAAAACAACAAGTATATTTGAATAAGTTTTTCTTTCTGATAAAAATATGACTGACATAGAAATTACAAAAAGCATAAATATGCTGCACATTAAAGATGTAGCAAAAAAAATTAATATTGCCGAAAACGATTTAGAATATTATGGAAAACACAAAGCAAAACTTCCACTGCATTTAATTGATGATGAAAAAATAAAAACTTCTAAATTAATTTTAGTAACCGCACTTACTCCTACTCCTGCCGGCGAGGGAAAAACTACCGTATCTATTGGATTAAACGAAGGATTAAATAAAATTGGTAAAAAATCTATTGCCGTTTTGCGTGAACCTTCGCTTGGCCCCGTTTTTGGAATTAAAGGTGGTGCGGCAGGTGGCGGCTATTCGCAAGTGGTGCCAATGGAAGATATTAATTTACATTTTACCGGTGACTTTAGCGCCATCGAAAAAGCAAATAATTTTTTAGCAGCCATCATCGACAATGTTCTGCAGATAGAAAATCATCCCATTAAACTTGATCCAAAATCTATTTTGTGGAAACGAGTAATGGACATGAACGACAGAAGTTTAAGAGAGATCATTATTGGTGTGGGAGCAAAAGCAAACGGCGTTACAAGGCAAGACGGTTTTAACATTACCGCTGCTTCTGAAATAATGGCTATTTTATGTTTGAGCAACAATCTTAATGATTTAAAAAATAAAATTGGAAATATTTTAGTTGGATTTACTTACGATAAAAAACCTGTTTTTGCAAGGGAACTCAAAGTGCAAGAAGCCATGACCATTCTCTTGAAAGATGCCATTAAACCAAATCTTGTTCAAACATTAGAGGGCAACCCCGCTATTTTGCACGGAGGACCATTTGCCAATATAGCACAAGGAACAAACTCAATTATTGCAACAAAAATGGGCTTGTCATTAGCTGATTATGTTGTAACAGAAGCAGGTTTTGGGGCTGATTTAGGAGCAGAAAAATTCTTGAATATAAAATGTAAGTATGGAAATCTAACTCCAAGTGCAATTGTTATTGTTGCAACCATTAGGGCATTAAGACACCACGGAGGTGCCTTGCCGAACGAACTTAATAATCCATCATTGGAAAAAGTAAAAATTGGTTTTGCCAATTTAGAGAGACACATAGAGAATGCAAAAAAATTTGGAATTGTTCCGGTAGTTGCAATCAATCATTTTGTAAGTGATACTGACCAAGAAATAGAACTGTTAATTGAGCTTTGTAAAACACAAGGTGTAACAGCAGTTTTGAGCCAAGGTTGGGCTTTAGGCGGCAATGGATGTGCAGAGCTAGCTAATGCAGTTGTAAATGCAGCACAGGAAAACTCAAATAAGTTTAAGCCGCTTTACGATTGGAACTTAAGTATCAAAGAAAAAATAGAAATTATATCAAAAGAAATTTACAGAGCAAGTGCTGTTGAATATACTTCCAAAGCATTGGCTGATATAGCACGCTTAGAAAAAATAGGATTAGGAAATCTTCCTGTTTGCATGGCAAAAACTCAAAAGTCTTTTTCTGATAACGAAAAATTAATTGGAGCACCTAACGATTTTAGCATTACCGTTAGAGAATTTGAAGTTGCGTCGGGTGCCGGATTTATTGTTCCTATTTTGGGAAACATGATGAGAATGCCGGGTCTACCATCAATTCCCGCTTCTGAGAATATGAAAATAGATGAGAATGGAGAAATTTTTGGGTTGAGTTAATATTTTTTACGCTCCTTTTATTTCTTCTCTTCCATCGGAATGTTTTGCAAATCTTCCTTTGTTTCTTTCGTGAACTTGATCGTATTTTGGCCACGGCCAACCACCAAATTTTGTTTGGTGATAATCTTCAAAAGCTTGGTTTATTTCTTCTTTCGTATTCATAACAAATGGTCCGTACTGCATCACTTGTTCTGCAATTGGTTTGCCTTGCAGCACCAAAATGCTTACCGGAGTTTCTCCTGCTTTTAAGGCAATTTCCACATCAGCATTCAATTCAATTCCATTGTATGAACTTATTAATTCGTTGGCAACGGTTAAAGAACTTCCTTCGTAAAAATAAATTGTTCTATTTATTCCTGCTCCACATTTTGGAAGAGTAAATTGTGCTTTCGGCTCCATTTTTATGTTCCATACTCCTACCTCATTTTTTCCCTCGGCAGCCCATGAGTTGGGTGGTGGTAGAGGTGCTTTTGCATCGTATAATTTTCCTGCAATAACTTCTACAACAGTTTTATTATGGTTATTGTCTGTGTATTCATAATTTGAAATATCTTCTTTCCAAAGCATTTTAAAATGAGGTTCTACCATTTTGTTTCTTTTAGGAAGGTTGAGCCAAATTTGAAAAAGCTCCATTGGATTTTCTTGGTCTGTTTTTATTAAAGGAAACATTTCTGAGTGTTGAACTCCTTTGCCGGCGGTCATCCACTGAACATCGCCGTTTCCGTATCTTCCAGAAGCTCCTGTAGAATCGGCATGGTCAACAATCCCTTGCCTAACAACTGTTATTGTTTCAAACCCTCTGTGAGGATGACCCGGGAAGCCGGGAACAACTTTTCCATGATACATTCTAAAACCATCTTTAATGATGAAATCATCGCCAATGTGCCTTTCGTTTAAATACGATTTATCTGGACCCATTTTTTCGTTTCCCTTAGGGAATTTATCTTCGTGATGAACACAAAACAAAAACGGATCTGAGGTCTCCCATTGAAATCCTAAGGGTTTAATACTTTTTATTGGCGATTGTTCCATAGTTTTTAAATTGTTTTTAAAGGTAGTTGAAAAACTTGCTGCGTGAGCCAAACCAAATTAGGCTGTTGCTGTTGAGTCACATGAC
>CAIMMJ010000024.1 GCA_903842515.1 uncultured Bacteroidota bacterium
CGTTGTTAGCATCAAAACTTCTGGTATCTTGAGAGATGTAACCTCCGTTTTCTATTTCATCAATTTGTCTTTTTATTTCAAAATCAATAGCTCGTTGAACATTTCTTATGGAGTTCATGTTTTTTAACTCGCACCTGTTTCCAAATTCTTTTGCATCCTTAAGCATAACAGATACATTGGCATCGCACCTCATAGAACCTTCTTCCATATTGCCATCGCAAACTTCTATGTATCTAACTATCTTTCTAATTTCTGACAGATAATTGTATGCCTCTGTTGATGTTCGTATATCCGGTTCCGTTACAATTTCTAATAGAGGAACTCCTGCCCTATTTAAGTCTATAAAGGTATGTTCAGGCGACTGATCATGCATACTTTTTCCGGCATCTTCCTCCATGTGAATTCTTGTAATTCTAATTCTCTTATCATTGCCGTTGTCGTCTTTTATATCTATATATCCTTCGTAACAAATAGGAGTTTTATCCTGTGTAATTTGATATCCCTTGGGTAAATCTGCATAGAAATAATTTTTTCTGGCATACTCATTTTCACGCCTGATTTTACAATTAAGTGCTAAGCCTAATTTAACTGCAAATTCAACTACTTTTTTATTTGATTTTGGTAATGTTCCCGGATGACCTAATGAAATTGCACTTATTTGAGTGTTGGGTAAGGCCCCGTATTCCACTGCATCGCCACAGTAAGCTTTGCTGTTTGTTGATAACTGAGCATGCACTTCTAAGCCAATTATTGCTTGGTATTTTTGATAAACGTTTTCCATAATTAATACAACAAATGTAATTGTAAAATTACACAGTTAAAATTTTTTGAATTTTTCAAAAAAAAAAGGCCACACAAAGGCGGCCTTTCATAAATTTATTTTTCTATTTAAGCTGTTGCAGCATTCATTTTATCCAACACATCCATTACTTCTTTAACGGCAGTTGCAGAAGATGCTAACAGTTCTTTCTCTGCAGCGTTCAATTGAAGTTCAATTATCTTTTCTATTCCATTTTTCCCTAAAATAACCGGAACACCCAAATAAATATTTTTTAAACCGTATTCTCCGTTTAGCAATGCACAAACAGGAAATACTCTTTTTTGATCTCTTACAATAGCTTCAACCATTTGAGCGGCAGCAGCACCTGGTGCATACCATGCAGATGTTCCTAAAAGATTTACTATTTCGCCTCCACCTTTTTTGGTTCTTTCTATAATTGCATCCAGCTTATCAGCAGCAATTAACTCAGTTACTGGAATTCCCCCAACTGTTGTATATCTTGGAAGCGGCACCATTGTATCGCCATGTCCACCCATTAATACTGCTTGAATATCTTTTGGCGATACATTTAATTCCTCTGCTAAAAACGCTTTGTATCTGGCTGTGTCTAAAATTCCTGCCATACCAAAAACTTTAGTAGACGGTAAGTTAGCCGTTAAATAGGCACAGTAGGTCATTACATCTAAAGGATTTGAAACAATAATGATGATGGCATTAGGAGAATGTTTAATTATATTTTCTGTTACACTTTTTACAATTCCTGCATTTGTAGAAATTAAATCATCTCTTGTCATTCCTGGTTTTCTTGGCAATCCAGAAGTAATTACAACCACATCAGAATTTACGGTTTTTGTATAATCATTGGTAGAACCTTTTATTCTTGTATCGTACATATTTACTGGAGCTGTTTGCCACATATCCAATGCTTTTCCTTCTGCAAAATTTTCTTTGATATCAACAAGTATTAACTCGTTACAAAGTTCTTTATGAGCAATTACATCAGCACAGGTAGCTCCAACATTTCCTGCACCTACAACGGTTACTTTCATACTATAGTTTTTTGAATTAATTTTTTTGCAAAACTATAAGAAGTAACGATTAAATTAATATTTTTTTGATTTTTTAATAGAGTAATGTAACAATTCCTTTTAATGAGTGACTTACACCGGATTTATCTGTTACTTCTAACTGCCAATAGTAATTGTTAGACACTATTGTTTTTTCTATACCTATATCTCCATCCCAGCCTTTATTTATATCAACGGTTTCAAAAATCAGTTCGCCCCAACGATTAAATATTTTTAAATTGTATTTTTCTGGGTCCATGTAGGTTCCCTTAGGAGCAAATACGTCGTTGGTTCCGTCTCCATTTGGTGTAAATGCATTAGGAGCATAAATAATTAAATCGCCTACAACTCTTATTGTATTTCTGGCTGTATCTGTGCATCCAAGTTCGTTATACACAACCATAGTTACCATATAGTTACCTGTGTCTTTATAAGAATAAACAGGATGCTGATATCTTGAAGAGTCACGTGTGCCAAAGTTCCATCTCCATCTTTGTGCATCGTTTGAACTTAAATCTGTAAATGAAACCTCCGGATTGGAAATCTTAACTTCTTTGGGCGACATTTCAAAATCTGCCTCAGGATTTCGTAGTGCTTTTATAAGCAATGGCTTGGTTAATTTATCAGAGCAGCCATTTGAAGCAATGGCAAAAAGTGTAACACTAAATTCTCCACTTAGTTCATACGTATTTGTTACAACAGTAGCATTTGAATTATTTCCATTTCCATCACCAAAATCCCAAATTAACTGTTCAAAATTAGTAGTTGTACTTACAAATATAGATTTTAAGGGAGCACAACCCATAGTATCAATTGTACTAAAAGCAACTTTGGGCTTTTGCAATTGAGTTATTGAAGCTTGTAATGTAAGCGGCAAACCGCAAATATCAATTACGTTAACCGTAACTAACATGGTTGTGTCAAACTCTTGAAATTGAGTTGTATCTCCATTGTTCCATAGATAAGATTGGGCATCTTCGACAGTTAACTTTACTTTTCCTCCTTTGCAAAAAGTAAGCGGACCATCAGCAGAAATTGTAGGAACAGGTGGAGTAGGGTTTACAAAAATGGATAATGTATCCGAAGGCAGCGAAAAACATCCATTGGCTCCTTGAACCTGAACAAAATAATCCCCATTAGAATTGGCAATAATTGATTGTGTTAATGCACCGGTATTCCATCTATTGCCAATAGGTTCGCTGCTTGTTAACGTAACGGAATTTCCAACACAAAAAGTTAGAGGCCCGCTGGCAGAAATGGTAGGTCTTGGCGGTAATGGCAAAATTGTATTGGTAAAAGGATCTGAAATTGGAGAAGGGCAACCAAAAAAGTCAATTAACGAAACTGAATAAGGACCTTGATCATGCACAATTATAGATTGTGTTGTTTCGCCGTTGTTCCATAAATAGCTGGCACCAAAACTACTCACCAGTTGTATAGTTTCGCCGTCGCAAACAGTAGAAGGACCTGTAGCTGTAATAATTGGTGGCGGTGGAATAGGGAATTCTGTAACTGAAAAAATCTGCGAAGGATTAGAGATGCAGCCAAAAAGGTCGGTGGCAATTAGCGAATAGCTTCCGGTTTCATCGGCAATTATATTTTGGGTGGTTTCGCCAGTAGACCAAAGATAAGTTGAATTTATTGTATTTGTAGTTAGAACAACAGAACCACCATTACAAAATGAACTAGGACCTATTGATTCAATTACAGGAGTTGGCGGATTGGGATGAACAGTAACCACCACAGGAACAGAAGCTAGCGAAGTACAGCCGTTTGCATCTACCACTTGTAAAATAAATACGCCTGTAGTATCCACAACTAAATTTTCGGAAGTATAAATACCACCGTTCCAAACGTAACTGTAGTTTGCAGGTGCCGAAATAGTAACACTTGAACCTTGGCAAAATACCAAGGGACCATTAGCAGAAATTACAGGCGTTGGAGGCAATTGGTTTACAATTAAATTAATTGCATTGCTACTTGGCGAAGAACAATTATTGAGGTCTATAATAGATAATGTATATACACCCGGAACATTGGTTGTAATGGTTGGAGTTGTTGCTCCATTACTCCAAGAATATGAATTTGCAGGATCTGTTGAAAGTGTTACAAATCCACCTTGACAAATAACAGGCGTAGTAGAATAAATTGTTGGAGGATTAGGTGTTGGAAAAACATTAACTGAAATTGTATTTGAGGGGGCAGAAGTACAACCGTTAATATCGGTTACTTGCAAGGAATAATCTCCTGATACAATTGCAGAAATTGTTTGTGTAGTTTCTCCACTTGGTGACCATAAATAAGAGTTGGAAGTTAAATTTGGTGACAAAGTAACACTGCCACCATTACAAAAACTTAAGTTTCCATTTGAATTTATGCTAACCGTAGGATTTGGGTTTACAACTACCGTTTGATTTGCAGATACAGCGCTTGTACAACCATTACCATCAGTAACAACAACATTAAAACTTCCGGAATTAGAAACGGTTATGCTTTGAGTTGTGCTACCATTGCTCCATAGGTATGTATTAGAAAGTGGTGCTTCTAGAATAACATTATTTCCTGCACAAAATGTTGTAGCTCCATTTGCAGTAATTACAGGTGTTGCAGGCAATGGATTTACTGTTACCGCAAAAGGCAACGATGGCAGGGATGTACAGCCATTTGAATTGGTAATTATTACAGAATAATTGCCCGATGTATTAACAGAAATATTAGAGGTTGTTTGCCCCGTGCTCCACAAATAGCCTGTTGCATTTGAACTAGTTAGAGACAAACTTTGCCCTGCACAAATAGTGTTTAAACCACCGGTTGTAGATATTGTTGGTGTTGGAGGAATTGGGTTTACAGTAACATTGGTAGTAGACGAAGTTGGCGATGAGCAATTGTTTATATCAGTTACAACCAAGGTAATACTTGAGGTGGTATTTACAGAAATTGTTGAAGTTGTTTCGCCTGTTGACCACAAATATGAAAAACCTGCCGGTGCCGCCAAAGTTAGGTTTCCTCCATCACAAAAGGTTGTAGGGCCCGATGGTGTAATTAAGGGTGAAGCAGGTAGTGGATTAGAAACCACGGATACAAGTGCAGATGGAACGCTACAGCCATTTGCATCTGATATTGTAACAGACACGTCTTGCGTTGTTGAAACTGAAATAGATTGAGTTGTTTGACCGGTAGACCAAATATAGGTGAAGCCTGCAGGAGCGGATAAATTTACAAATGAACCAGCACAAAAAGTTAATGGAGCACCGGTAATAACAGGAATTCCGGGGCCAAGATTTACAACCACAGTAGTTGCTGCAGAAGGCAATGAAAGACAACCTTCAACGTTTGAAACCTGAACGCTATAATTTCCGGCCACAGATACAATAATTGACTGAGTGGTTTCGCCGTTTGACCATAAATATTCTGCGGAGGAACTGCAAGTTAGAGTAACAGTATTTCCTGAACAAAAAGTTGTTGGTCCGCTTGCAGTTATGGTGGGTGCTGCTGGAACAGGATTTACAATTGGTGTGTATTGAACGGTATCTCGGCAACCAGAGGGAGAAAATCCAATGACCTCATAACTGTTGTCAGTAAGATTTAGAGGAGTAATATTGACGACAGTATCGTTTTGATAAGTGAGAATTGGGAAGCCAGTTGCACTTAAGGGATTCCATACCGTTGAATCTGCGCCATTAGCAGTAACGTTTATTGTTTGACCCAAACAAATAGAATCTGGAACTGATGTAAAAGTAATATTTGGTGGTGTTCCAGCTTGGATTCTAATTGAATCTTTTGAAATGCAACCCGGTTGGTCAGAGAATGTTAGGTAATAAGTAGTATCAATTGGTGGGCTCACTTTTACCATGAATGAATCAGGCGTAAAAATAGAATCAAAGATATAATATACTGGGGTCCAAGCATGAGTTGAATCAGCTGGTTTTGTTCTAAATTTTAAATAGCCTGCAAAAAAGTTTCCTTGAGTTGTTGCTGCATCATCTCCTACTCTTATTCTCCAGATTCCATTGTTGGGGCCTGTTAAATTTGTAAAAGGCTGCTCGGGCCTGTAATCGCCAGAAACATTTGCACCAGTTGCGGTTGTTACCAATGGCAAAAAAGCCTCCGACCTAAATCTGCAATATACGTAGCTGGCAGCTATGTTTCCCGTTCCATACCCTGTGCCGGTATTTGCTCCATTGTCCGAAGACAAATCAATCGTAGAATTATTGGGAGCTATTAGCGAAATGTCTAATTCCTTGGGTTTGGTGTGATTTATCCTTACTCCAACCTCCTCTAAAACCATATCAGTTGGAGAAATAGCACTTGGGTTTATGCCAGCCACTTGAATGGGCAAATAGAAAAAACTTCCGGGATGTCCTATGTAGTCATCGGGTATTATTCTTTGACAGGAAGTTGTGACTATTTTTCTAAATGTTTTTGAAACCAAATCAATTGGATTAGCAGAAATATGTGCAACAATATCTACTGTATCGGGCTGGCAAATTTCTACCGTATCAACGGTAATCATATTCACTCTTTTAAAGCCAACCCTCACCTGAATTGGAAGCCTTTCGCTAGCACAGGTATTAAATACGTTTTGAGCGTAGATTACCGTGTCGTTTTGTAATCCATTTAATGTAAATGTTGGGCCGGTAGAAATAGGAGTGGTTCCATTTATACCAGAATACCATTCTAAATTACCAACAATATTTGTTGCAGTAAGTGTAATGTTATCTCCCTTACACAAGGATGTATCAGGCACAAAAGGCATTGGAACCTCAGGATTAGAAACAACATAAACAGTATAATCTTCAGCTTCTCCGTAAGTATACCCTGAACATGGATCTGTTGGAACAGCGGCAAATTGCCCTCTCACTCTAAGCCTTGTAGGGCCGCACAATGCATTCATAGGAACAGTTATTAAGGGACTTGTAAATGGTCCAAAACCAACTGGTGAACTATACACTGCCTCTCCTGCGTTTGCAAAATTTCCATTTCTATTCCAATCCACCCACACTCTGTATCCCTGTTGAAATGTTCCTGCACCAGATGTAGCTTCACCTGCAATAGTTACTCTAAATGTTTGGCCTCGTGCAACAGTTAAAAACATTCCTGTTGATGGCGGGTACACCGATAAATTTCCGGGACATTGAGAGCTGCAACCAGAATTTAGATTAGAAATATTTGTAATTCCTAATGTAGTGCTAAAATTATGGATTACGTCGTTTGTTTGATTACCCGTTTGAGAACAGAGGTTAGTATAGGCAGGAGTACAATAGTTTTGAGCAAAGGATTTATCAATAAACAAGAAAAGCCAAAAACAAACAATTAAAAATACTCTGTTTTTCATTTATCAATTAAACCGCAATTTTATTTAAAATCATTTGATTAACAACAAATTTAATGATTTTTTTTTAGCAATTAATTAACAATTATTCCAATGCAATATTTTCGTCGCCCAATTGATAAGGAATATAGGTTAAAATAAACTGAAACATCTCATCGGAAGTTCTCATGCTTCCCTCTCTTTCGCTCACTTCAACTGGTGGATGGTTAGGGTTTAGGGGATTATTGATTGTATTATCAAACGTTCCAAACACATAAATGGTAGAGCCTTCGGGAAG
>CAIMMJ010000025.1 GCA_903842515.1 uncultured Bacteroidota bacterium
AACTCGCCCACTGTCTACAAAGTGTGTAGAATGATTGTGTGTGCAGTCGTTAAATTTAGCAATGATATCTTTTATATCGCCAAATCACCAGTACATTATATCAATAAAATGAGAAAATTGGGTAAACAACGTTCCGCCATCTAAATCAGTTGAACCCTTCCAACCGCCTTGTTTATAATATCTATCATCTCTGTTCCAATAGCAATTAAGTTGTACCAAAAAAACCTCGCCAATAATTTTGTCGCTTACAATTTCTTTTAACCAAGCAGACGGCGGTGAATAACGGTTTTGCATTACACAAAAAACTTGTTTGTGCATTTGCAATGATTTGTAAATTATTTCTTCGCACTCTGATTTTTTTAGTGCCATTGGTTTTTCGCAAACCACGTGTTTAGATTGTTCCAATGCGATAATTGATTGTGAAGCATGCAAACCATTGGGAGTGCAAACGTTCACAATTTCAATTTCTGGATGAGCTTTAAGCATTTCAGAATAATCAGTAAAGTAAGGTTCTTTGATTTCACTTAAACCAATTTGTTCTTTTGGCAATACATCGCAAACAGCAATTAAATTGCATTCGGGATTTCTTCTAACCATTTCGGCATGGCGTTTTCCAATATGTCCTTGACCAACAACCGCAAAATTTAGTTGACTCATTCTTAAATTTAATTTATGAATTATAATTTGTTTACTGCTCCATTTTTTAATTGGTAGTTGTCCTTGCTCTCTGGGCAGATTGCTATTCCTTCTGCATCAAATTTCAGTTGATGTCCAAATTCACTCATCCAGCCCATTTGCTTGGCAGGATTACCTACCCATAATGAGTAGGCAGGCACATTTTTGGTTACAACTGCACCTGCACCAATAAAGGCATATTCGCCAATATCGTGACCGCAAACAATAGTTGCATTTGCCCCAATGCTTGCACCTTTGCCAACTTTTGTTTTTGAATATTGACCTCTTCTATTTACGCCGCTTCTGGGGTTAATTACATTGGTAAAAACCATAGAAGGACCTAAGAACACATCGTCTTCGCAGGTTACTCCCGTGTAAATGGAAACGTTATTTTGAACTTTAACATTTTTCCCCAGAATAACATCAGGGGAAATTACTACGTTTTGCCCAATATTGCATCCATCACCAATTACGCAGTTTTGCATAACATGCGAAAAGTGCCAAATTTTTACCCCTTTACCAATTTTACATGGCTCATCAACATAAGCAGAAGGGTGAATATAATACTCTTTTTCTTCCATAATTTTAATCTTTTACTTCAAACCCCTCAAAATTTTGGGTTTGAGCTACTGAATATTTAACTGAAGTTACTTCACTTTTAGAAGGGCCATTGTGGCACCAATTTATAAGTTTATTTAATTGTTCTTCCTCTCCCTCTGCCTCAATAAAAACAGTTCCATTGGGGAGGTTTTTTACATAACCCCTGATTCTAAATTCAGTGGCTTTTTTCTTTATTCCTTCGCGGAATCCTACCCCTTGAACTTTTCCCCAAATTACAATATTGAAATGTCTTTCCATGTTAGTTTAATTTAAACAAATTGCCTGTGTTCTGTTTTAAAAAGTTCTTCGTTAGAAAGACTTTTAAAATACTCGTATGTAATTTTTAAACCTTCTTGCCTTGTAACTTTTGGCTCCCATCCCAGCAATGCTTTTGCTTTTGATATATCTGGTTTTCTTTGTTTAGGATCGTCTTTTGGCAAGGGCAAAGAAATTAATTTTTGACTTGTTCCGGTAAGTTTTATTATTTCTTCACCAAATTCTTTTATTGTAATTTCGTCTGGATTACCAATATTAACCGGCAAATGGTAATCGCTTAATAGCAATCTATAAATTCCCTCCACTAGATCGTCTACGTAACAAAAGGCTCTTGTTTGCGAACCGTCGCCAAACATTGTTAAGTCTTCTTTTCTTAAAGCCTGGCCGATAAATGCCGGCAATACCCTTCCATCGTTGAGCCTCATTCTGGGCCCATAAGTGTTAAAAATTCTAACTATTCTGGTTTCCAACTGGTGGTAATCGTGGTACGCCATAGTAATGGCTTCCATAAATCTTTTTGCTTCGTCGTAGCAGCCTCTGGGGCCTACCGGATTTACATTCCCCCAATATTCTTCGCTTTGCGGATGCACAAGAGGATCGCCATACACTTCAGATGTAGAGGCCACCAATACTTTTGCTCCTTTAACTTTTGCCAATCCTAAAATATTATGAGTACCTAAAGAACTTACTTTTAATGTTTGTATTGGGATTTTTAAATAATCTATTGGACTAGCGGGAGACGCAAAATGAAGAATGTATTTTAAATCACCGGGAACAAATACAAATTTTGAAACATCGTGATGAAAAAACTCAAACTGCTCTAGGTGAAATAAGTGCTGAATATTTCTTAAATCGCCGGTAATAAGGTTGTCCATGCCAATAACATGATAGCCTTGATTGATAAATCTATCGCATAAATGGGAGCCTAAAAATCCTGCGGCTCCAGTAATTAACACTTTTTCTCTTGCCATTTGTGTTTTTTATGGGATTGCAAAAGTAAAAAAAAATGACTTGTAGAGGCTAAGTTTTTTAACAAAATAGCAAGATTTGTGTTATCGATTTTATTATATAATCAATATTTTTGCAAAATGACCCAAGACTCTATTACATCGTTAATTGAAAATACTACTCCAATTTATGTTGTGATAATATTAGCTGAAATGGTCCTTAGTTATTTTTACCATAAACATTATTATACTGCAAAGGACACAGCAACAAATATTTACCTGAGTTTACTGAACTTTGGCTTAGACTTTTTAATGAAGACATTTGTTTTGATAATTCTTGGATTCTTTTATCAGTATAAATTTTTTGAAATTTCAACACCATGGATTTACTGGCTTATGCTGCTTATACTAGAGGATTTTGCATTTTATTGGGAACACAGAATTGATCACAAAAGCAGACTGTTTTGGGCTGTTCATGTTACTCATCATTCATCTGATTATTATAACTTAACCACAGGATTTCGTTCATCGGTGTTTCAGCCATTGTATAGATTTGTATATTTTATTCCTTTGACATTAATGGGATTTAAAACTTGGGACATTATGTTTATGTATGCAGCTACTCAAATTTACGGTATTTTAATACATACACAATCTATTGACAAATTAGGTTTTTTGGAGTTTTTTTTATCTACACCTTCTCACCACAGAGTGCATCATGCCAGCAATATAAAATACCTGGACAAAAACATGGGCATGGTTTTTATTATTTGGGACAAGTTATTTGGTACGTTTGAACCAGAAGATAATTCTGATGAGGAGATGAAGTTTGGGTTAACAAAAAAACTTGATAATCCTCACCATCCTATCGCAATTGTTGGCCATGAATGGAAAGCAATTGCCAATGACCTAAAGCGGCCCATTTCGTTGAAAGATAAATTAAAATATGTTTTTATGCCACCCGGATGGAGTCATGATGGAAGTTCAAAAACTTCTATGGAACTTCAAAAAGAATATTGGAAAGCAAAACAAAAATAAAACATATTGTTTCCCCATTTTGCAAAAAATTTAATCCTTTTATTTCTATAGGTTTCTGACACAATTACTTTGAAATAAAAGTCAAAATTTGTAGTTAAGTGTTTCGCAAAAAAATTGTTTACTAATTTATTGTTTTGGTTTAATAAAAAATTGTTTTTTTGCAGTAATTGTAATCCTAACACTAACAAGTAAAAATAGATAAGATGAAGAAAAATAATTGTATAAATTTTATTGTTGCAATTTTTGTTTTTGCAAATTTAAGTTTGTACGCTCAAAAATTATTAAGCCTGGACGATGCAATTTTGGGGGTAAAATCAAATTTAGCTCCCCGAAATTTTAAACAAATAGGTTGGATTAACTCAGAGAATTATTTTTGGGTAGATACAGTAAAAAATATACCAACCGTTTTTTTTTCATCGCCATCAAACTCAAAAAACACTAAACTTTTTTCATTATCGGATATAAACAAACCATTTAAAGCTCAAAAATTAGATACTCTTAAAGATTTACCACCCATAAAATTTAAAAACGATAAAACAATAGAGTTTAAATTAGAAAACAAGTTATTTGAATACGATTTTATAACAAAAAAGAATACTTTAACATACGAATATAAATTCCCTGAAGGAGCACTAAACATTGATGAATCTAGCCAAAGAACCGTTGCTGCTTTTACAAAGAATAATAATTTGTTTATCCTAAATAATAATATATTCTCAGCTATTTCAAGCGATGTAGATATAAATATAGTAAACGGCCAAACTGTTCACAGAAATGAATTTGGAATAAACAAAGGCACTTTTTGGTCGCCAAAAGGGAATCTATTGGCCTATTATAAAATGGACCAACGCATGGTTGCTGATTATCCAATAATAAACTGGCAAAAAACTCCAGCAGAAATTGTAAATATTAAATATCCTATGGCAGGAAATGCAAGTCATCAGGTAAGTATAGGAGTTTATTCTCTTGAACGGAACAGTTCTATATTTTTAAAAATAAAAGGTGATGCAGACCAATATCTTACAAATATAACATGGTCTCCTGATGAAAAAACTATTTATGTAGCCATACTAAATCGCCAACAAAACAAAATGCAACTAAATGCATACGATTCAAATTCGGGAAATTTCATAAAAACTATTTTAGAGGAATCGGATGAAAAATATATAGAACCTTTAAATCCAATGTTTTTTCTGAAATCAAATCCATCGCAATTTGTATGGCAAAGCAATGTGGATGGATACAATCACTTGTATCTTTATAATACATCGGGAACATTAATAAAAAGACTTACCAAAGGAAATTATGAAGTAATTAAACTATTGGATAGTGACGAAGCTGGAGAGAACATCTATTTTATTAGCACCATAAAATCTCCACTTGAAAAAACTCTGTGTAAAGTATCATTAAAAGATGAAAAAGTAAGTGTGATTACTAATGAGGCAGGCACACACACAGTAAAGTGTTCGCAAAATTTCAAGTATTTTCTAGATTCTTATACTTCTACATCTGTACCACTTAAGATTGATTTAGTTGAAAACACAGGACGAGTAGTTAAAAATATTTTAGTTGCTGAAAACCCAATTAAGGATTTTGCATTGGGTAAAATGAGAATCTCAACTATAAAAAATAAGAACACGGAATTGTATTATCGCTTGTATCAGCCAATAAATTTTGATAGTACAAAAAAGTATCCATGCATAGTTTATTTATACAATGGTCCACATGCACAAATGATTACTAATTCTTGGCTTGGTGGTTCTGCAAACTTATGGTTTCAATACATGGCGGAGCAAGGATATGTTGTGTTTACTATAGATGGGCGAGGCAGCGACAACAGAGGCAAACAATTTGAACAAGCCACATTTAGAAATTTTGGAACAGTAGAAGCAGAAGATCAATTAACTGGATTAGATTTTTTAAAAAAGCAAAACTATGTTGACATGAACAGAGTTGGAATTCACGGTTGGAGTTTTGGGGGATTTATGACCACATTACTGATGCTAAAACACCCAGGTGTTTACAAAGTTGGAGTTGCCGGAGGACCTGTAATAGACTGGGGAATGTATGAAGTGATGTATACCGAGAGATACATGGACACACCAGACGAAAATCCGGAGGGGTATAAAAGCAACAATTTATTAAACTTTGCAGAAAACTTGCAGGGAAAATTACTTTTAATTCATGGCACTTCAGACGATGTTGTAGTTTGGCAGCACAGCATTGATATGCTTAAGAAGTTTGTTGACAAAGGTATTTTAGCCGATTATTTTGTATATCCGGGTCATTTGCACAATGTGTTAGGAAAAGATAGATTGCATTTGTATAAAAAGGTAACTGATTATTTTATACAAAATTTATAACAGTGAATCAATGGTTTTTAGTTTTTGTTGGTGGTGGCTTAGGAAGCATTTGCAGAATGGGAATATCTTTATTGTTTAAGGATTTAGTTAAACTAAATTTTCCTCTTTCTACTTTGCTTTCCAATTTTTTTGCCACCTTAATTTTGGGCTTAACACTGTATTTTTTTTCGGGCAAATTTAATTTTTCAGAGTTTGTAAAACCTTTGCTAATCATTGGATTTTGCGGTGGCTTAAGTACTTTTTCTACTTTTAGTTTAGAAACTTTTGAGTTGATAAAAAACGGTGCTTTCTTTATGGCTACACTAAACATTCTTTTTAATGTGTTGGTGTGTTTGATATTGATGTATGTATTTGTTTCGCCAAAACAATTGTAAATTGTAGGTTTTCAAATACTTAAAATTATTTTTAATATATTTTTTGGTAAAAAATGTATTTAGCATATATTTGCAGTCCTAAAAAAATGGGAGCTTAGCTCAGCTGGTTCAGAGCATCTGCCTTACAAGCAGAGGGTCACTGGTTCGAACCCAGTAGTTCCCACATTTATTAAAGCCGCAAATATTTGCGGCTTTTTTTATTTTCTTATTACCTTATCTGCTATTTTTTAATTTTTCTGCTTGAGGTCACTGTCCGCCGCGGCGGACGAACCCAGTAGTTCCCACTAACAAAATCAAGGGTTTCAGACTATTAATGTTTGAAACCTTTTTTTGTTTGCACAAAATTTGCACAAAAACAGACCTCTAAACTTTTTCTTCGACGTTTTATGGAGGTTTTTTAGTACGAATTTGGTTTTAATAATAATTGCAAGTTTTTGAACGCCTTTGAAAAATTGCCATTATTTCCAAACCTTGCAAAAACATCAATTCTATATCTACAAAAAGCATAAAAAAAATTTTACTTGCATGTTGTTGATGTCACAGTAGTAGCTGTTTATACTCCTAATTTTGAAGTAGTTATGTTTGTTTGATTTTTTACATATTCATCCTTTTCCTTTTCTGTTCCACAAAATTCCTTATTCTCGGTTGTTGGTGATGTTGGTATAGGTGGATATGCCCCAGAAAAAGTTTTATTTACTGTAGTTTCACAATCGTAACATTTCTTGCACGAAAATAATGAAGCTGAAAAAATTAAAACCACAAAATAAAATGGGTAAAATAGGAAGTTGAGTTTTTTCTTAATCATTTTCTTAAAGTTTTAAAATAGATTGTCAAATTTATTGCAAAATGAAGATATTAAATAAATAAACCAAACCAACTTTAAATTAAGTTTTTATTGGATCGATTTGGTTTATTAATAATTGTTGCCAGTTTTTGACAGTTTTTGCAAATTTTCATTTCTTTTCAGCTGTCCGCCTCGGCTTACGAGCCAAGTAGTTCCCAGATTTGTTAGGGCCACAAATTTCTTGCGGTTTTAATAAATGAATATTTAAAATTTAATTGAAAAGTAGTATGTAAGACAGATGTAATCTATGATATTTTCAAAATACAAAATTTGGAATTAAAAAATTAATCGGTTTTAGGATTATGCCCCTTTTCGTTTAATTTCAACCATCTCGTAGCCTTCAATAACATCATTTTCTTCGATATCATTAAATTTTTCTATGCTTATACCGCATTCATAGCCGGTTGCTACTTCTTTGGCATCGTCTTTAAACCTTTTTAGCGTATCTATATGACCGGTATGAATTACAATACCATTTCTGATAATTCTAACTTTTGAGTTTCTTGTAATTTTTCCATCTGTTACCATGCAACCTGCAATGGTTCCTCCTTTAGAGATTTTAAATACTTGTCGAACTTGAACGTTACATGTTATTTTTTCTTCGTATTCTGGAGCCAACATGCCTTCCATAGCTGCCTTAATTTCGTTTATGGCATCGTAGATAATGCTGTATAGCCTTATTTCTATTTGCTCTTGTTCTGCAATTTTTCTTGCGTTTAGTGACGGCCTTACTTGGAATCCAACTATAATAGCATTAGAAGCAGATGCCAATAATACATCCGACTCAGTTACCTGACCCACAGATTTATGAATAACATTTACTTGCACTTGCTCGGTAGAAAGTTTTAATAATGCATCAGTTAATGCTTCAATTGATCCGTCAACATCACCTTTTACTATAATATTTAATTCCTTGAAGTCACCAATTGCAAGCCTTCTACCAATTTCATCTAGGGTAATATGCTTTTGAGAACGATATCCTTGCTCACGCAACAATTGCATACGTTTGGTTGCAATTTCACGGGCTTCTCTTTCGTCGCTCATTACTTTAAACTTATCTCCTGCAGTTGGCGCACCACTTAGTCCCAACATTAGTGCAGGAGTAGATGGGCCCGCTTTTTTAATGGTTGCATTTCTTTCGTTTGTTAAGGCTTTTACCCTTCCACTATAAGAACCCGCTAAAACAATATCTCCTACTTTTAATGTTCCTGATTGTACCAAAATGGTAGAAATATATCCTCTTCCTTTGTCAAGTGAAGATTCAATTACAGTTCCAACTGCGTTTTTATCTGGATTGGCTTTTAAATCTAATAAATCTGCTTCTAGCAACACTTTTTCCAATAAGGTATCAATGTTTGTTCCTTTTTTTGCAGAAATTTCTTGGCATTGGTATTTGCCACCCCATTCCTCCACCAAAATATTCATGGCAGAAAGTTCTTCTCTAATTTTATCAGGATTTGCACCCGGCTTATCAATTTTATTAATTGCAAAAACAATAGGTACACCGGCAGCCTGAGCATGATTAATGGCTTCCTTTGTTTGAGGCATAACATTGTCGTCTGCGGCAACCACTACAATAACAATATCAGTTACCTGAGCACCACGAGCTCTCATTGCGGTAAAAGCTTCGTGACCTGGCGTATCTAAAAATGCTATTTTTCTGCCACCATCAAGTTCTACTGCATAGGCGCCAATATGTTGGGTAATTCCTCCAGCTTCACCGGCAATTACATTTGCTTTTCTAATGTAATCCAATAATGATGTTTTTCCATGATCTACGTGACCCATCACCGTTACAATTGGTGGACGGGTAATTAAGTCTTCTTCTTTGTCTGCTTCTTCTTTTGAGTCAACAGTATCTTCTGCACTTACAAATTCAACTTTATATCCAAATTCTTCGGCAACAACTACTATCGTTTCTGCACTTAATCTCTGATTGATAGAAACGAACATTCCCAAGCTCATGCAAGTAGAAATTACTTCATTTACAGGAACATTCATCATTCTAGACAGCTCACTTGCAGATACAAATTCTGTAACCTTTAGTGTTGATTTGTCTGCTTCTTCTTGGTCAGCTGCTTCTTGGCGTTTTTCGCTGAATGTATCTCTTTTTTGGCGACGAAGTTTAGATGTTTTTGATTTTCCAGCACCACTTAATCTAGCAAGAGTTTCTTTTATTTGAGCCTGAATTTCTTCGGCTGTTAATTCTGCCTTTTCAACTTTTTCAGGAGGTTTATTTCCTTTGTAGTTTTTATTTCTAAAATCATTTGGTCTACTTGGTGCTGCGCCACCTGCCTGGTTTGGAGCTGTTGCACCTGGTGGGCCTGGAGGACGGCTTCCCGGGGTAAATTCTCCTTTTGTATTAAAAAATTCTTTGTTTACGGTTTTCTTTATTCTTTTGCGTTTTTTCTTAGCTAAATCGGCATTAGAATTAGAGGAGCCAGCAGGTATTTTTTTCTTTTCCTCTTTTACAGGGAGTTCCATTTTGCCCAACAATTTAACACCACCAAGCTTTTCGTATTTTGTAACGTGTATGTTATCCTCTTCAATAATTTCTTCGGGTTTAACGGGAGTATCAGTTGTTTCGGGCACCGCAGGCACACTTTCTTCTTTTATTTGCTCCTTTTCAGCAATTGCTTCGTTTTCGGCTATCCCTTTACTTTTAATTGTTGGGTCTCCTTTTTTAGCTGGTTTAGACTTTACTTTTTTAGCCTCAGCAATTTCTTCTTTTGTCTCTTTCTTTTTCTTATCTGGTTTGGTTTTGGAGTTTAGTGCAGATAAATCTATTTTTCCTTTTACCTTAACAGAAATTTCTTCGTCAGATTTGGCTTTAATAACATTTTCTTCGCCTTCTTTTACCTCAACTATTTTGGATGTAGATTTTATTTCAAACTCTTTGGGCTCCTCTTTTAAAGGATTGGGTGCGGGTGTTGGCACAGAGGCAACTTCTTCTGTAGTTTGAGGTGGCAATGCGGCAGCAACTGCATTTACGTCTTGTTTTAAAGCTTCAATTGCCAAATCTTTTTTTGCCTCTTTGGCTTTTAAAAGTTGTTCTGATTCTTCTTTTGCTTTTTTGTCAGATTGAAATTCTTTTAGCAAATGACCGTACTCCTCATCTCCTATTTTTCCATTGGGATTGGATTCTATTTTAAACCCTTTCTTGCCCAAAAATTCTACAATGGAACCAATGGAAATATTGAGCTCTTTTGCAACTTTACTTAATCTTTTTACTGAGGTTTCTGACATCTTAAATTTTAACGGTGCAAATATAGGTTTTTACAAGCTCATTTTTTATTAATAGATTATTTATTCAAATTCAGCTCTTAAAATAGATTTGATTTCGTTGATGGTTTCTTCCTCTAAATCTGTTCTTCTAACCAACTCTTCGGTAGTAATTTCAAGAACACTTTTTGCGGTGTCGCAACCAATTTCTTTTAACTCATCAATCATCCAACTTTCAATTTCATCACTAAATTCTTCTAAATCCACATCTTCATTGTCTGTTTCGTTATCGCGATAAACATCAATATCATACCCTGTTAATCTGCTTGCCAATTTGATGTTGTATCCATTTTTTCCAATGGCTAAAGAAACCTGATCGGGTTTTAAATAAACCTCCGCTCTTTTTTCGTCTTCATCTAATTTAATTGACGTGATTTTTGCCGGACTCAATGCTCTTGAAATATAGAGTTGCATATTATTTGTATAATTTATAACATCTATATTTTCATTTTTTAATTCTCTAACAATTCCATGAATTCTAGAACCTTTCATTCCAACACAAGCTCCAACCGGGTCAATTCTATCGTCATAGGATTCTACGGCTACTTTAGATCTTTCGCCTGGTTCTCTCACAATTTTTTTGATGGTAATTAATCCGTCAAACACTTCTGGAACCTCTTGCTCAAACAATCTTTCTAGGAACATAGGAGAAGTGCGAGATACAATAATAATTGGTGAAGAGTTTTTCATTTCTACTCTTAAAACAACCCCTCTAACTGTATCGCCTTTTTTGAAAAAATCAGATGGAATTTGCTCTGTTTTTGGCAAAATAAGCTCATTACCTTCGTCGTCTCTTAATAAAATTTCTTTTTTCCAGGTTTGATAAACTTCACCTGTTACAATGTCTCCGGTTCTATCTTTGTATTTTTTAAATATTCCGTCTTTCTCAAAATCATTTATTTTAGCTTGTAGGTTTTGACGGATTGATAAAACTGCTCTTCTTCCAAATTCTTCGAGGTTTACAGGCTCTGTAATTTCTTCACCAATTTCAAAGTCAGGTTCAATTTTGTGGGCGTCGCTCAAAGATATGTGACGGTTTTCGTCGTAGTCAAAGCTATCTTCAGCAAATTCATCGTCTACTATTTCTCGGTTTCTAAAAATTTCTAAATCTCCTTTGTCTGGATTGATGATAATATCGAAATTTTCGTCGGTACCATATTTTTTAATTAACAACGATCTAAAAACATCCTCCATGATACTCATCATAGTAGGTCTGTCTATGTTTTTAAATTCTTTGAACTCCGAAAAGGATTCAACTAGATTTATTTTGTTCATTTTATTTGAATGAAATGGTTATTTTAGATTCTTTTATTTTGTTAAAACTTATTTGCACTTCTTCTTTAACTTTTTTTGTTTTTATTTTTTTAATGACCTCCAAAGTTACGCCATGTTCGTTGCTGGCACAAATTTTACCTTTTTGTTCTGTTCCATCAATTAATACTACTTTTAAATCTCTTCCAATATTCTTTAGATATTGCCTTGGAAATTTCAGGGGAGTTTCAATACCTGCAGAGGCCACTTCTAAAGAAAAATCCTCTATTTCTCTGTCTAAATTGTGTTCTATTTGCCTGCTCAAATCCACACAATCGGCAATAAGCACACCATTATCTGCGTCTATTTTAACGTTGATTTGATTTCCGGCACCTATTTTTAAATCTACCAAAAACACGTCAGGCCTTTCTGCGAAAAAGGCATCTGCCAATTGAATTATTTTATCTTTGTTTATCAAATTTTGTTTAATAAAAAAGGGGACGTTTGTCCCCTAAAATCCTTTCTTTTTTAATAATCTGCGCAAAAGTAGAATTTATTTTTTAATTTGCAAAATATGAGCTTAATATTCTTTAAAGATTTGAAAAATAATTGATGATAAAATAATTTTTTAAAAAAAATTTGCTTTATAAAGAACAAAATGCTTACTTTTGAATTTGAACCTATAAAAATTAACGACCAAAACAATTTTTATGAAAATTTTTAT
>CAIMMJ010000026.1 GCA_903842515.1 uncultured Bacteroidota bacterium
ATAGAACCCAACCACTCTTTGAATAAATAGTTGCTTCGGTAGAAACCGTTTGACTAAAAAAGTCTCCATTTTGTTGAGGCTGTAAAGTATATCTAGCCATTGTCAAATTAGAGTTTGAAGAGAAATTCATATCAAACCCTTCTTTGATATTAGTCGTCCATGAAACCGTACCACCTAAATTGGTGTTGCGTGTGAAATTGCTAATGCTATTTACCAGTGTTTGTGTTTGACTACGAGAGAGATTAGCCATTAAGTTTAAATTACTTTTTGGCTTTTTAATAGGGAAACCATAATTAAAAAATCCGTTTACATTATAGGTTCCACTTAAGTTAACTGGCTTAATGGTTTGTACGCCGCCACCAGAAATGGTTGTTGAATTTTGTATATCATTTTCAATAAAACTACCACTCAATGTTGCAAAAATTATTTTTTGAGTGAAAATATCGAATGAATTAAATAAGAATCTAAATGAATGTGAAAATTGTTGCTTTAGATTAGGGTTACCTGTTCTGATAAGGAGCGGATTACTATTATCAATAACCGGCTGCAACTGCTCTGCGCTTGGCTGTGACGTACGTCCATTGTAAAATAATCGTAAGTTTTTAGACTTTGTGAAATCGTATCTAAAATTAGCAGATGGAAATAAATTTACAAAGTGCTGCTTTAGATTAACATTGGTACTAATGTTTTTACTTACCAAATCACCAACCTGAAGTCCAGAACCTACACTAAAATTATACTTCGCATTTTGAACACGATAGTTGAGTGTTAGTCTGTTGGCATTAAATGTATTTTCAAAAATATTGCTCAAATTAGGAATAGCAATATCATAGTTGCTCGTTACTTTATTATAGCCGTTTGTTGCTCTTCCGGAATTGTTAACATTACTAGAAATATTGTAATTAAATTCTAGTTGTTTATTTTTTCCAATAGGCTCTGTGTAAGATAAGGTAGCACTATTGTTTTTACCATCTCGGTTGGTGGTATAAATCTGATCCAGTGTGTCGATATAGTTACGAAATGGCAAATTAAACTCATTTACAGACAAGTTGCTTCCAGACCCGTCGTTGGTATTGTAACTGCTGTTTAAGCCAATAGAATAGGTACGGCCGCGTTTTGCAAAACGGTGTCTAAATGTTGCTTCTAAACTTCCATTGATACCTTCATTATCTCTTATAGAGTTTACGCGTGAACTGTTAAGACTTGTAATTTTACCACGGGTAGAACTTGTTGTTTGAAAGGTTTCTGAATGTGTATTTTGAAAACTGATATTAGGTCTAATGATTAAACTGTTGCTGGTATCAAAATTGGTTTCGATATTAAAGTTGATACGGTGATTTTTATTATTAGTCACTGAACTTTGTACCTGCTTACTAAAAATAGAAGAGTCAGTACTACCGGTAACTAAATTTTCAGTTAAACTGTTTTGATCTCTATGGGTTGTTTGGTCGTTGAAAAAGTAACTTCCAGAGAATTGCGTTTTAGTGCCCCAGTTGTCTTTGTAGTTTAAACCTGCTGAGAGTGTTTTTACGATACCGCCACCGCCGCCGGTTCCAAGCAGTCCGCCACCACCGCCGCCGCCCATGGTTGCACCGCCGCCGCCGCGACCACCACCGCCGCCGGCACCACCAAATCCTCCACCACCTAGTGAACCAAGCATGTCTTGTACCGAAAAGTTTTGCTTGTTTACGTTATTGGCCTGACCCGTAAATGTGATTTGTTGGTCGCCATTAAATTTACTGATGTTGATATTATTATCATAC
>CAIMMJ010000027.1 GCA_903842515.1 uncultured Bacteroidota bacterium
CATTCCCAGAGTATTTTTATTTTCTATTTCTTTTGCATCAGGTAAACCAATGCCATCATCAGCTACAGAAAAATAATATTTTTCTTTTTGATTGAATTTTATTTTAATTTTTCCTTCCTTTCTGTTTTCAAATGCATATTTATAGGAATTAATAACCAATTCATTAATAATTAACCCAATGGTTAAAGCTATACTAATTTGCATGGAAAAACTATTAGATTCAATTTCTATCTCTATTTTCTTATTGGAAGAGGAGTAAGAACTTGCAATTTTATTAGTTAACTCTATTAAATATTCCTGAATATTAATCTCCGCAAAATTTTCACTCTTGTATAATTGATCATGAATAATTGCCATCGATTTTATTCTTGATTGACTTTCGGTGAGCAGTTGTTTTATTTTTGGATCGTCAACACTCTCAGATTGCATATATAGCAATCCAGAAATTATTGCCAAGTTATTTTTTACTCTATGATGAACCTCAGAAAGCAAAATTTCTTTTTCTTTTAATTGACGATTAATTTCATCTTCGTTATTTTGCTGTTCAGTTATATTCTCAACCAAACAACTTATTCCAATAAACTTTCCGGATGTATCAAAAAGAGCTGCAGAGAACCAGTTCACCAAAATTAACTCTCCACTTTTTGTAATGTTTTGAAATACTTTTTGTTCTCGTAATATTTTCCCAGATTTTATGTCATTCCAATATTCAACAAAAGCAGGGCGTAAATCTTCTTTAACAAGCGAATATGCCTTTTTTTCAATTATTTCTTTCTTTGAATAACCAAAAATAGTTTGTGAACTTTTATTCCATTCTAAAATCTCAAAGTTCTCGCCCCATTCTACATAGCCCAGTGGTGATTGTTCAATTTGTAGTGTTCGTTTTTGTTTATCTAAGAATAACTGCTTATTTATCTTTTTTAGTTCCGAAATGTCAGACAATCTAATTAAAAATACTTCCTCTTTTTCAAGTTTTAGTAGTTTAATGGAATAGCTTGCCCAAAACGTATTTCCTTTGTATGTTTTGTATTTTACTTCATCTTCAAAAAAACCATAAAGTTTAACTTGATTAATAATTAATTTTTTATCGGTTTCAGTAAGCTCTTTAACCCCTGCTATTCTAATAAAATTATTGATGTCTGAAACATAATTTAGTTCAGACAACTCAAACATTTCTTTTATTTTTCTATTGCAACTAATAAGCTGATCTGTTTCAAATTCAAAAATCATAAAACCATCCGGAGCTTCTTCATAAACTTTACTCAATAAAATGGTTTTAAAATTAAGCTCAGTTTCTGATTCTATTTGAGGTGTAATGTCTTCAGAAAAAATAATTATGGATTTTCTGGTAAGCGATGAACAATAGCGTGGAACGATTATTACTTTGTAATATTTTTCATTTAATTTAAAAACAGAGGAAACCTTGTTCTCTGAACTTAGAGATAAATCTATGTTGTGCCTAACATCATTTGCAACTTGCTTAGGTAAATAATCAAAAATATTACTCCCAACAAAATTATCCTCAGTAATATTTATAATTTCTTTGGATAATTTATTTAAAAAAATAATTTCACCATCTTCAAAAATCTCAAAAATTGAAAAGTTTATAAAATCTGAAAAATCCTTGATTCTTAGATTAGATTTTAATAGTTCTTGCTGAATATTGCTTAACTTTTGCTCTAATTCTTGAACATTATTTTTTGAATCTTGAAGACTCTCTGATAATAAAACTATTTGTTTTTTTAAATCTTCAATTTCTAACATTGTATATTTAAATTACAAAATCAATACAAATATAACAATTGTAATAAATTAATCTAGCCCCAAGTAATTTCAAATTTTTCAGTTGAATTTTTAAATTCAACAGTATTAATGTCCATAATCACCACTCTATCTTTTGGCGGCTTGTGGTAAGGGTCAAAATCGCTCAATGGTTCAACAAACGAAATATGCTCTAACGTAATTTTTAAATCTATTCCACTTAATTTAACACTGTTTTTGTAATTAGAAAATCCATGAAAAAACAACCTTATTGTTTTAAAATGCGAAGAATAGTCTCCTTCAACTTTTTCGAAAACTAATTTTTTTTCTTCACTAAAATGTTGGATTTTTCTCCTAAAGTACTTTCCGTTTTTGTACTCAAATGTTTCACCATCGTCTTCGTAGTATTCAAAAGTATGATTATCTCCTTCGTATAAGTGAATATCTAATACCTCTTTGGGTTTAGTTTTTAAATTTGGAACATCGGTTTGCATGCAAATAATACTTCCGGCTTTGATGTAAAGTGGCAAGGTTTCTTTGTGCAATTCCACCAAATGTTCGCTATTGCCTTCATAAGCTTTCACAGTAAAAAAATCGTACCACTTTCCTTTGGGTAAATAAACTTTGCAATACTCTTTATTACTTTCTACAGGAGCAACTAAAATTGCAGGTCCAAATAAATATTGATTTTGAAATGCAGTAGAATAAATCTTATTGTCGTGTGTATAATCAATAGCTAAACTCCTGGCCACTGGCATTCCTGTGGTAGCTGCTTCGTAAAAAACAGAATACAAATACGGCATTAATTTATACCTGAGTTTAATAAAGTTTCTGGATATATCTTCTACTTCTTCGCCATAAGTCCATGGTTCAGAATCTCTGCTGTTTACCATAGCATGGGTTCTAAAAAATGGTGAAAAAGCTCCAATTGCTATCCATCTTGCAAACAAGGGTGCAGTGCATTCTCCGGCAAAGCCACCAATATCATAACCTGCATTGGCAACACCTGCAAGGCCCATAGAATTTACCAGCCTCACTCCTGCCATCATGTGTTCGTCAGAACTTACATTATCACCTGTCCAAACTGCTGCATATCTTTGAATTCCGCAAAATCCTGCACGAGTAAGAACAAAGGGGCGCTTTCCTCCTAACTGTTTTTTGGCTCCCTCATAAGTGGCACGTGCCATTTGCATTCCATAAACATTTCTTGCCTTTTTATGGGCTGCACCATTTCCTTCGTAATCAAATTCAATTAATTCTGGCAAATGCTGACCCCATGCTGCCGGTTCATTCATGTCGTTCCAAAAACCTTCAATACCAACATCAGTTAATACGTTTAAACTTTTTCCCCACCACTCTCTAACTTCATTGGCTGTAAAATCCGGAAAAGCACTCCAACCCGGCCAAACCTGACCTTTGTAAATTTCATCATCGGGGTATGTAACAAAGTAATTTTCTTTTACTCCTTCTTCGTAAGCCTTGTAACCGTTTTCTACTTTTATTCCCGGATCAAGTATTACAACTAAACTAAAACCTAACTCTTTTAAATCATTAGTTAGTCTCTGGGGATTTGGGAATCTAGTAGGATGCCACGTAAAAACTTTGTATGAATCCATGTAATGTATATCTAAATAAATTACATCGCAGGGAATATCCTTTTCTCTGAAAGTTCTGGCAGCATTTAAAGGCTCCGACTCTGGATAATAACTGTACCTGCATTGCTGAAAACCCAAACTCCAAAGTGCTGGCATTTCCATAGTTCCTGTTAAAAAGGAGTATGATTTAATTATGTCTTCAACCTTGGGGTGATGAATAAAATAATAATCCATTTCGCCATCAACAGCCGAAAAATACATAAACCTATCATTTGATGCACCAAAGCTTACAGTAGATTTATGTGAATTGTCAAAGAAAATACCATAAGGTAATTCCTCATTTATTCCAATAAAAAATGGAGTGGAAAGATATATAGGATCGGCATCTACTCCATACCCAAATTTATCAGTGTTCCAATGTGTATATGCTTTACCTCTTCTGTTTAGTGGTCCGGTTTTTTCACCCATTCCAATGTACTTTTCGGTGGGATGCATTTTTTTGTAAGTGGTTACTTCATTTCCTATCCACGAAGTACCAAACGCTTCATCGTCTGCATTTATTAACTTTCCATCCAAGGTATAAAAAGAAAATCTAATTGCTGTTGTGGTAATTTTTAATGTTAAAGCACTTGTAGTTAAAATAATTTCTTTGTCTGTTTCCTCAGTGATAAATTCAATAGAACTTGGCTTAGGTGCAATTACCGAATAAGAAAAGTCACTAACATCATTTTCTTTTTTTCTAATTCTTATTCTAACTATCCATGGCGTATAAATATCTATGTCTATTAATTCTTGTTCTGTTTGCAAAAGTAAACCAGATTTTGTAATTGTATGTGCAGTTAAAGCACCCAAACTTTGATTGAAACTTGTACCTCTATTTCTATTTTTTAATCTTTCCATTTAGTAAAAAAAATAATTAATGTGTCATACTGACACTTTTGCAAAGTAGCATAATTTTAAACAAATAAACAAACATTTTAATTAAATCAATCATTAGCGAAATAAAAAATATATTTGCAAAAACTGAAGCAATGATACTAGCGGCAAAAAAGTTTTTAATAGAGAATATTATTTTTAAAAGTCCATTCTTTGAATTATTTAAATCTAAGTTTTTTGGCGATAATGTAATAATTATGTATCATGGAATTGATACAAAAGGAACTAACCCATACAACCAAAGACACACCGGAGTAAAGGATTTTGAAAAGCAAATTTTATTTCTCAAGAAAAAATGCAATGTTGTTTCTGTTGAAGATTTTTTTGAAAGAAAGTTTGTAAAAAATAAAATTAATGTTGCCATCACTTTTGATGACGGTTACTTAAATAATTACACCAATGCTTTTCCAATTTTAGAAAAATACAAAGTGCCTTCCACCATTTATTGCACGGGGCTAAACAAAATTGGTGAAAACATTTTATGGGCAGATTTTGTGAACATTGCTTCCACCCTAACGGATAAAGAATTAGAAATAGAAGGAGAAATATTCACCAAAAAAAAATCGGTTTATACATCTGCCAATACAGGAAAAAATATTTACGAAACAGTAAAAAATAGTAAACCTTACTATTCGTTTAAGCAAAGCATTTATGATAGTTTATCGTTCCTAACATTTAAAAATGATAGAAAATATGACGAGTATTGGAAGTTGATGAGCGACGAACAAATAAGAGAAATTTCCAATTCAAATTATGTTACAATAGGAAGTCATGGATTTTATCATAATAATTTAGGCAATATTGCTACAGAAAATGCTAAAAGAGAAATAGAAGATTCTGTAAATTACCTTCAAAACCTTACGCAAAAAACTATAAACTCCATTGCCTTTCCCGATGGATCTTATAATAAACATGTTTTAGATATTTGCGAGCAATATGGATTAAAATACCAAATGACAACCGAAAATTATATATCTGAAACAGATAAAGCAGACGATAGAATTTTAACCAGGAAAGGAGTTTATGCAACAGCAAAAGCAATGGAACAGCTGTATCAAACATTAAAAAAGTAATCATTCACAGCTTATTATTTTTTTTTCGCAGTCGGTATATTGCATTAATTTGTAGAACTTATTTATAATTTTTTTTGAATACTTAATGAATATAAGCAATTGTGGAAATTTTAGTTTGTGAGTTGATTAAAAAAAAGATGAATAAAAACAGTTACTTAACTTGGATTTATTATTATTGCCAATAAAAGAATTTATTTAGATACCGAAATTTTAAATTTGTACTGAAGAACTTTAGCAATAAAAATGGAAATATTAATTAAAGAACATTTAACAGAGGAAGAAAAACAAGAGGTTTTAGAGCTATTTAATAAAGTTTTATTTTTTTCAATTAGTCAAGATTTTAAGTTCACAGATTCTATTGGTCCAAATAATCAGATAAAGTATTTGCTAGCGTACGAAGAAAAAAAACTAGTATGCTATTCTAAAATAATAGAAACAAAACTAAGAAAACTTCCATTTATTAAGTTTGCTCAAATAAAATTTGGCCCTGTTTACTTAGATAATAATTCATTATTGGAATGTTTAAAAAAAACATACGATTATTACTTAGAGCATAAGTTTACCTCATTAACTGTTCAATTAGGAAACTTTGTGGGGAACGATTCAGAGTTCATTGAAACTTATCTTCAGAAAGATGGATATTTTTTTAAAACGCACTACGATCGTTTAAATCAAAGCACACTTTTAATTGATTTAGAAAAACCAATTGAAGAGATAGAATCTAATTTCACCACACATTTAAAACGAAACCTAAAAAAATCAACTTCTAAAAATATACAAGTTTATGAATTAACGGATTTTTCTGACGTACAAAAGATTGAAGATGTTTACACAAGAATGGCAAAAGCCAGAAATTTAAAAGGTTTTGATCATAAATTCTTTCAAGATAAAGTTATTGATATCAAAGAAAAAGGTATTGGTAAAATATTCTATTCAATTACCAATGAAAATAAGATTTTGGGTACGGCATTTATCTTTTTTGAAGGTAAAAAATGTATTTATTATTTAGGATTTTCAGACCCTGACGAAAAATCGCTACCTGCACTTCATAGTGTTTTTTGGGAAGCAATACAGTGGTCAAAAAAAAATGGATTTAAACTATTTGATTTAGGCGGATATGGGCACTATGCCACAGAAAATGATCAGGTATTTTACATAAATAATTTTAAAAGAAACTTTACCGAAAACTATTTTTTCTATCCCAAAAGGATGATTTTTGAATTGAGCAAACTTAAATCACTCGTTACAAATTTTTTATTAAAAGTTTCTTAAGAGATGAAAATTCTATACGTAATAAGGTCTATAGCCTATGGTGGAGGTGCAGAAAGATTGATGTTTGATATATACAACGAAATAAAGAAGATAAAAAATGTGGAGGTAAAACTTTTGATATTGGAGAATTCTGAATATTATACCCGATTAAATTTTCCTAACTCTGATTATTTTGAAAAACAACTCATAAATGATTCTGATGTTATTCATTCCAGCTCATACATCAACTTAAAAATTCTAAGAAAAAATGAAATAAACATAGAGCAATACAAAAATCTTGTAGACAGCTTTAAACCAGATATTATTCATTCTCACATGTATCGTGCAGAGGTATTCTCAAGAGAATATTTAAGTTCCACAGCTTGTTATTTTACTCATGTTCACGACAATATGATTCAATTTAATAATTTAACTTGGAACAGTATTTTTAGCAGAGGTAAAATAACAAATTTCTATGAAAAAATAAGGCTATTAAAAAAATACAAAAAAGTAAACAACTATTTTATTTCTATATCTAAAGATACATTTAGCTTTATAAAAAACTCTATTAATCCTCCAAAAACAAATAATTTTTTACTGTACAATGCAATAAATCATGCCAATTTTTTTGTCTCAAAATATAGGCAACTCAA
>CAIMMJ010000028.1 GCA_903842515.1 uncultured Bacteroidota bacterium
CGCTTAGTTATTCATCATTTAATTGTATTTTAAAGGTATTCATGAGAACGCTGCGCTAAGTTATTCATCATTTAATTGTATTTTAAAGGTATTCATGAGAACGCTGCGCTAAGTTATTCATCATTTAATTGTATTTTAAAGGAATTCATGAGAATGCTGCTCTAAGAGGTACAGATACAAAAAGTAAGCAAAATTCGTTAAGGAGGACAAGAAAAAAGGAATTCATCCCCCTCCGCCGAGGCGGACCCCCTTCGCAATCGCAAATCCACCGCACAAGGGGGACCGCTTTGGTTCTTGAGTTTTTTTATCATAAGAGATTCAATGTCTCAGCTTCTCAAAGGGGCTACTTGAAAACAAGCAGCAAAATTTTGCTGCATAAAAAAAGCAGATAAAATGAGGCCGTTTTTCGCTCCGAAAAAATGCCATGTTTTTAATTATTTTACCCACCTTATTGGCAATGGCAATTTATTTATTTGTATAGAAGGATATTGGCAATTGATGGACCCAAAGCTTTTGTAAAATTTTGCCAAACCAGCGTTGTTACTTCCTTCAAAATCTAAGATCATATTTTTCCCTGAGAAGCTTTCAATGATTGTGCTAACAATTAAAAACATAGCCGATTTTTTTTTGCCCTCGGCAGAATTACCAGAAAAAATAAATGTTATTTTATTGTTGGAATAGAAAACTGCTGCACCGGCAATTAAATTGCCAACTTCGTTGTATGCTCCAAGTTTAATTGTGAGTCCTCTTCTCTCTAATTTACCGTATAATTTTTCGAACACAAAGTAATGTTCGTCTTTTAAATTTTCTACATCTTTACCTCTGTCGTTTCTAAAGAGATTAATTATGCTTTTTAATTCAACATTGTTAGAAACAATTACTCCAAAATTTTCTGCTTTTTTTATGTTCCTCAGGGTGTTTTCTGAGAATCGTTTTTTTATTTTTTGATATTCTTCAATTAAATCTAATTCATAATTATTATTTAATTTTTTGCCGGGAAAATCATCAGGTAATTTATTGTGGCTATTGAGATTTATTTCGATGAATTTGTATTTTTTTGGAATATTTTTTATGAATTTAAAAATTAAATCAACATCGGTTTTTATGGTAGAGAAAACACCCAATTGCTGAATAAAAATGGGTGTAAATAAATAATTTATTCCGTATTTTTTATTTCCTGTGAGTGGCATCACGGCTTTGTAATCTTCGTATACCAATGCCTCCCAATTGGGGCAAACAACATCTAAATAAAAAGAATAAGCATAAACTAATCCGTTAAAAGATTTGGTTATGCATTCGTCCCAAAGGGCAATATCTATTTCAGAGTTTTTTAAGTGCTTTATCAACGTTTTGGGGGTGTGGTGTTCGGGCTTTGATTTGGAAGCCGGAACTGTAAACCTTGCACAAAACTAAGGGATGGAAGCGATACTTGCAAACTTGCACGATTAAAGTCTGACGCCAAGCCCGTGTTATCTGCTGCGGCTCTTCCGCTTTCAATATATTGTAAACATATATATTGAAGCTACTGGTTTATTGCATGTATGATGGCCTAAAAATAAAAAAAGAAGGGGAGGAAATTTTTTTTCTTTGGGCGGAAAAAAACTAAAGCTCTTTTGCATCTTTTGGCAGTAGACTTAGTGTTGAAAAAAGGTAAATGTGCTTTGTTTGTAGGGCTGGTTTAGTGTCTGGCGTAATTTGGTTTAGATGGTTAGTTTTGTGGACTGCATACATGATTTTGGTAGACTGGGTACTTTACTTTGGGTCCTAACCCCCTTCATTTGCCGTGGCGAAGGGGAATGCTTTGTGCTAATTACTTTTTTCTATCACAATTGTTTTTGTTTCTCTCTCTCCTCCAAAAACCAAACTTAATGCATACATACCATTGTTTAGTTTAGCACTAAGGTCTAAATTTTTAATGCTTGTGTATGGAGAAACATATTCTCTATACACTTCTTTGCCTTGCATATCATATACATATAGCATCCCGCTTTTTGATTGTGGCAAATACTCCATGCTAAACCTGCCAGTGCTTGGGTTTGGGAAAATTTGTAATTCTAAATCTTTGATTTTTAATTGTTGCAAACCCACACCAAGTGTATCGCAAGGGCTGCCGGGTTCTTGTTTTAGGTTGTAGTTTATTGGGGTTGGGGTTGTTGGCCAATTATAAGTTGGGATATCTATTGAATGTTGCTGAAAATTGCACAATTGCCCTGGCAAATCAGGATTATTTATTACATGAAGTTTTCTTTGACCTGCATTTGCAGTAAGGTAAATCTTTCCATCTGGAGCTAGCCAACTCTGCCAAAAAATATACCCATAGCCTTGTTCATCCACAGTTCCATCAAAAGCGCCTATAAAATTTTGCGAGGCAAAAACATCAGGAGACTGTAAATCAAATTGCCAAAGAGTGTCTTTGGAAGATATATAAAGAAACCTTGAATTTGGAGAGAATGCAACTGCACCTGCTGTTCTTAATGTAATAAATTTTTGCCTGTAATTTTCTAGCATACCGTTGCAACGATTTAAGTCATATAGCCTTAATTGTTGACTTGCAATATTAGAAAATGCAGCATAATATCTTCCATCAGTGGAAATACAAACTTGACCTGAATATGGTGTAGAAGTAGCATTTGTTGTAAAAACTTGTGGTATGAAAACACTATCTGGAGTAACCAAAATAGAGAAAAATTTATCCTCATAATAATGCCTTACTATAACCCACCAATCTCTTCCATTTGAATGACGAACAGCAGAAATTTTACCAACTGCTAATGAGTCTTCAACAACAATATTATTCTTTGATACAACCTCTCCAATTCCATTTGAAGATGAAGGATTTATTATTGAATAAAAAAGAGTTGGACTAATTGGTCTTCCATAACATGGATGACCACTATCGATGCAAATTGAAGAGTTTGTATGAAAAAGATATTGTGTTGGACTATTTTCAAAAGAAAGAAAGACCGTTTGAGAATTGTAACTCGAACCATATAAACTACCAAAATTATTACCGCCAGGACTAAGTTCTCCTCCATTAATTAAGGTGTCATGATAAATATTACAAATAACTGAACCATTTGTGTAAATAAACCAATTATCGTTTTTGTTGCTTAATCCAGAAAAATTTGAACTAAACCAAATATTTCTTGGATCTTCAGTAATAATTCTTTGGTTGTTCTCGAATAAAATTTTTGTGCCTCCAAATGGTGAAGTGTTTTCATAACCCAATAACCATTTATTGTTTTTATACTGTGCAAAAGAAAAAGAGGCTATCAAAACAAAGAATAAAATCAATTTTGAACGTTTCATGGTTTATTGCTTTATAAATTTTTTATTCAACATTATTTTGTCGTTAGAAAAAATAAAATAGTTTGTTCCTTGTGGTATGTGTTTACTGTTTAGTTTATAGCTTCCTTTTGCATTGTTTACTCTGTTTTGGTGTACAATTCTTCCAATAGAATCTATTATGGTTACTACTCCACTTGATTCCGTATAGTAATTTATTGTTATATGCTCCTTCTCTTTTTCAAGAACTGAGTCGATACTTAAAATACCTGTCTCAAATTCTCTATTTTCAATAAGTTTATTTAATGTAAGCATTTCTTCTGCAAAGGATATTTTTAAAGAATCGCTCAAATAGAAGTAGGGCTCGTACCTTGCAAGTTCAATACGATTTAAATCCAAGTATTTATATTCAGTGCCATAATAAGTACCTATTGCTTCTTCGCTTATTTTGTTTTTTGAATTTTGAACCCAAAAATTTCTGTCGGTTTGCATGTATTTCCTAAATTGTTCATAAGGCAACTGTTTTTTTACAGAATCAATTGTCCAAAACTGTACATTTTCCTTTTTAGGTATCTTAAATTCAAAACAGTCTTGAGCCTTGGTTAACTTATTTGCCATGATAACAACTAAAAATAACACTACTATTTTCAAACGAGTTTTTATCATATTATTTTTTCTGTTTTTCATCCCCCTTGCCCCCTTAAAAGGGGGAAGAAAGGACTTCGTGCTAATTAATTACTTTTTTCTATAACTATTGTTTTTGTTTCTCTCTCCTGCCCAAAAACCAAACTTAATGCATACATACCATTGTTTAGTTTAGCACTAAGGTCTAAATTTTTAATGCTTGTGTATGGAGAAACATATTCTCTATACACTTCTTTGCCAGCCATATCATATACATACAACATACCGCTTTTTGCTTGTGGCAAATACTCCATGCTAAACCTGCCAGTGCTTGGGTTGGGGAAAATTTGTAATTCTAAATCTTTGATTTTTAATTGTTGCAAGCCCACACCAAGTGTATCGCAAGGGCTGCCGGGTTCTTGTTTTAGGTCGTAGTTTATTGGGGTAGGAACTGTGTTTAAATTATAGGTGGGAATATCTACTGAATGTTGCTGAAAATTGCACAATTGCCCAGGCATATCAGGATTATTTATAACATGTAAAATTCTTGTACTTACATTTGATGTAATATAGATTTTACCATCTGGTGCTAACCAATGGTTAATAAATATGGTAGCAGAAGTTTGTCCAAATTGTTCGACCGTAAAACCATCGTAGGCAGCAATAAATGTTTGCGATGCAAAAATATCTGGAGCATCCATGTCAAATTGCCAAAGGGTATCTATTGACGAAATATATAAATATCTAGAATTAGGAGAAAAGGATAAAAATCCCGCAATTTGATTGGTGATAAATTTTTGACGATAATTTTCCAACCTACCTGAACATCGATTTACATCAAACAAAATAAGTTGTTCTGTAGGGATATTTGAAAACGATGCATAATGTTTGCCATTAGGCGAAATGCAAGCCTGCCCGCCTCTAACTGTAGGAATTGAACCAGGTGAATATGCTTGTGGAGAAAATACACTATCAGGAGTAACTAAAATTGAGTAATACAAATCGTTGTAAAAGCGTTTTGTCAACACCCACCAATCTCTACCATTGGCATGCCTTATAGGGGTTATTTTTCCAATATCGGACGTGTCAGTTGGAATTAAGTTGTTTTTTGAAACAATAATTCCTTGACCGCTATTTGCAAGAGGGTCTATAATTGAATAAAATAAATTTAAGGAATGAGGTTGGTTGCCAAATGGAATAGGTGATGTGGTTTTGGAGTTTTGATGAATAAGATAAAGATTGTTCTCATTTTCAAAAGGCAAAAAAACTGCCTGACCAGGAATCTGTAAACCATAAAGTGAACCAAACCGATCGCCCCCTGGGCTTAATCCATTACCATTTATAAGTGTATCGTGATTTTTGTTGCACACCGCAGTGCCATTGCTATATACAAACCAATTGTCGTTTTTGTCGCTAATGCCTGTATAGCAAGCACTAAACCACATACTTCTTGGGTCGAGGCTTACTGTTCTTTGGTTGTTTACAAATTCAATTTTTGTGCCTCCAAATGGTACAGTATTTTCATAACCCATCAACCATTTATTGTTTTTGTATTGGGCAAAGGCAAAATTGCTTACAACAAAAAATAAAAATAAAACCAGCAGATTTTTCATAAATTATTGTTTGATAAACTTTTTATTTATGAACTCTACATTATTACTAAATGTAATTATATAAATACCCCACTCTGTCTTTAGTCTGAAGCCAAGATTATTGAGTTTGGGACTAAGGACATTTAAGCAGCCAAGTTTGTACCGTTGATTTATGTTGCTGTCTATGGTCATTAAAAGTCTAGCAAAATTATAGTCGCAAGTTACAATTTTTGGCTTACGGTTGAAGCATTGGAAAAAAATGGCTCTTTTGATTTTGCATTGGGTGAGCTTTTTGCTATTGTGCAAAAGCATATGTGCCATTCACGAACAAGGGATTATTTTATTTGTGTTCGCAAACTATGGTTGTGCGGCTGGTTAAAAAATTTCGTGCGGTTGTTTTTTTTCTATTGCATGGTTGCCTACGTTAAATTGTCTTGCCGTTGCAGGTAACATTAATCGTTGCTATCGTTTACAAAATCGTCCATTTCTCTTCTAGATTTTTTTGTTGGTCTCCCCACTTTAGAAATTCTTTTTCCTGTATTGAAGTAAAAAACAGATTCTGATTTTTGTTGTTTGGGCTGAATAGGATCAGAAAAATCTTGGTAAAAATTTACAACAGTGGCAGCTGCCATTCTTTTGTGCAAGAATTCAACAACCTTTATTTTCCAATCTTTATTTGGGGTTCTAATTTCAAAAACGTCTCCAATTTTTAATACTCTGCTGGCTTTTACATTTTCACCGCTTGAGGTAACCTTTCCTTCAGAAATTGCTTTTGAAGCCAATGAACGTGTTTTGTAAATTCTGATAGCCCACAAGTACTTATCTAAACGGAGCTTTTCTGTTTCGCTCATAAATCTTTTGCTCTCATAATCATCTCTGAAATATCAAGCACTTCAATTTCATTTTCTTTTTCGTTTAATTTTACTCCATCTTTTAACATTGTCATACAAAAAGGACAACCAACAGCAACAACATCTGGTTTAAGTTCTAACACATCATCTGTTCTTTCTATGTTCACTTCTTTGTTTCCTTTTTCTGCTTCCTTAAACATTTGTCCACCTCCAGCGCCACAGCATAAACCGTTAGCTCTAGATCTCTTCATTTCTGAAAGTTCAGCGTCTAATTTTTGTAATAAATTTCGTGGTGCTTCGTACTCGCCATTTGCTCTACCTAAATAACATGGGTCGTGAAATGTAATTTTTTTTCCTTTAAATTCTCCGCCTTCAATTTTTAGTCTACCGTCTTCCATTAATTGTTGCAAAAATTGTGAATGATGCAGTACTTCGTATGTTCCGCCTAACTCAGGATATTCATTTTTTATGGTGTTGAAGCAATGAGGGCAACCTGTTACAATTTTTTTTACTTGGTAAGCATTCATCACCTGAATGTTGGTCATGGCTTGCATTTGAAATAAAAATTCATTTCCTGCTCTTTTTGCTGGATCGCCCGTGCAAGATTCTTCGGTACCTAAAACAGCAAATGAAACATTGCAGTGATGCAAGATTTTTACAATTGCCTTTGTTATTTTTTTTGCTCTATCGTCAAAACTGCCAGCACAACCCACCCAAAACAAAACTTCTGGGGTTTCTCCTTTGGCAGCCATTTCGGCCATTGTGTTTATTTTTATATCGGTAATGTTTGTAGCCATTTTTTATAATTTTATTCAGTTAATCGTTTTCTTTAGCCCAGTTTAATCTATCGGCGGGACTAAATTGCCAAGGTGCCTGGTTGTTTTCTATGTTGGTGAACATACCATTTAATGAGGCAGGTGCTGCTGATTGTTCCATCACTAAATATCTTCTTAAATCTATAATGATGGAAAGCGGGTCAATGTTTATTGGGCATGCTTCTGTGCAAGCATTGCAGGTGGTGCAAGCCCATAATTCTTCGGGAGTAATATAATCTTGCAATAAACTTTTTTCTCCTTCAAACGGATTTTTGCCTAAATCTAATTCTTTGCCAACTTCTTCTAATCTATCTCTGGTTGACATCATTATTTTTCGTGGAGAAAGCAACTTGCCAGTTTGATTTGCCGGACATACAGAAGAACATCTTCCGCACTCTGTGCACGAATAGGCATTCATCAATTGAACCCAAGATAAATCGTTTACATCTTTTGCTCCAAACCTTGGTGGTGCTGCATCTGCTGGTGGAGGAGGCAAGGAAGGATCCATCATTAAATTTACTTCATTAGTTACAGATTCTAGATTGCTAAATTGACCTTTTGATTTTAGATTAGAATAAAAAACATTTGGAAATGCCAATAAAATATGAATATGTTTGGAATAAGGGAGATAATTCATAAAGGCTAAAATTCCCACAATATGAAACCACCAACAGAATCTTTCTATTAAATGAAGTGCTTCGGGCGAATTGGGTAAAAATCCGGTAAGCCAAGCACTAACAGGAAAATAATATGCAGCGCCAACGTGATTATCTCCAAATATTTTTGTAGCTGCAATAGAAAATTCTTTTGAAACATTCATTGCTTCATTAAAACTAAAACTCATTAAAACACCGTCGGCGGCGTTCATAAACAAAAATGCCGACATCAATAAAATTTCTATGAATAAAATGTAATTGGCATCAGATTTTGGCCATCCCTCTAAATCTTTGTTTACAAATCTCTTTAGCTTAATAATGTTCCTGCGGGCCAAAAATACAACGCATGCAAGCAATACAAGCACCGCCAAAACCTCAAAGGCGCTAATTAAAAAGTAGTAAAATCCTCCCATAAAGGAAAGGATTCTATGTGTGCCAAAAATTCCATCAATAAGTATTTCTACAACTTCAATATTTATGATTACAAAACCTACATAAATAAAAATATGCATAATTCCTGCTACAGGTCTTACCATCATTTTAGATTGCCCTAAGGCAACCATTGTCATTGTTTTCCATCGTTCGCCAATGTTGTCCGTTACTTTTATATTTCTTCCAACATTAATATTTCTGATTACTTTTTTAATGTTCTTGGCAAACAAAAAAATTCCTGCTGCTAAAATAATCGTAAAAAGTATATTGTCTATGTATTCCATAAGTATAAATTCAAAAGCAATTTTAGTGAATAATAATCTTAAAATTAAATTCTAATGAAAATAGTAGAAATAATTTAGAATGAATTTATTGTACTAATTTATTAAAACAACTATTTAGACTTCTTTTTATCCTTTTTACCAAACACGGAAAAATGAATGTAGCGCTTAGGATTTTCCTTGATGTCAACCATCAGTTTATCCAAATCTTTGGTGGAAGCCTCCAAATTATCGTATAATTTTTTATCGTTTACCAACAAACCCAAAGAGCCTTTGCCCTCATTTATTTTTGTCATTACTTGAGCAACTTCTGCCAGAGCAATATTTGCATTGGCAATTGTGCTTGCCAAGTTGGCCTTAGCAAGTGAGTCGGTAACGTTTGAAATATTTTTTAAAATATTTTGAATTTGAGCATTGTTGTTTTTTAGATTTTCTGTGATGGATTGAACATTGTCGGTGATTTTTTTTAACCTAATTCTTTCTTCCGTTACCATTTCTTTTACTTCCAGAGCAATTGCATTAAATGTTGTAACGCTTTCTCTTAAATTTCCTTTGGTTTTATCGTTAAAAATAGAATTAATGTTTTTTATTAGAGAATCCACTGTTGCAATTAATTTTTCTGCTTTGTCTTTTATTGGAATAATTTGTTTGCTTATTTCATCTGTTAGGCCATTTTCTATTTCGGATAAAAGAGTATCTCCTGATTCGTAGAATTCTTTACTTTTAGAAAAATTTAAATCAATTGCCATGCCTCCCAATAAACTGCTGGAGCGAATTAGTGCAACTGTACCTTTTGGAATTTTGATGTCGCTATTTTTAAGTTTTATTTCTACAACAATTTTCTCTGGATTATCTGGCAAAAAATAAATGTTGTTTACGCTACCAATAGAATAACCCCTAATCATTACCGGGTTTGATTCAGTAAGACCGTTAACATTGTCGTACACCGCATAATAAGTGGAACGTGGGTTGAAGATGTTTTTTCCTTTTAAATAGTTAAAACCGTAAACAAATGCAAATATGGAGAGGATTACCATTAATCCTATTTTAACTTCTTTCTTTATTTCCACCTAAAAAATTTTTTGTAAAGCGGTGGCAAATTTAAGATAATTTTTTTGCCGTGATAATTTTACTCACTATTTAAAAATATTAATGAGTTTTAGTTCTCAGGAATACACAAAACAGGTATTTTTAGCTCTTGCAGCGTTTTTTGTGTGGTAGACTTAGAGAAAACTCTTTCTAATAAAGAATGGTGGTGTGGCAATAGAACCAACCAATCAATAGAAAAATCCTTGCAAAATTGGCTAAGGGCTTCCACTGGGTTTTCGTTTTCCGGAAAATGAAAGGTGTGCTCTATGTTGTAAAATATTCTGTTTATTTCTAATCCAGTAATGGCATCAGAAGTATTTAATTCATCTATATTCTTAACAACACTTACTATCAATAATTTGCAAGACAAATCAGCGAGGAGCTTGCCTAAAAAAAAGAGCTCATTTAAATTGGAGCTTTGCTCGATGTTTATACCAAGGGCAATCTTTGAGGGTTTATGAAATGTAACATTTGGCGGAATAGCCATTACAGGAAATTTACCGGTATTTATTAATGCTTTAGTGGTGCTTCCCATTAAAAAACTCTCTATGGCTCCTTTGCCGGATAGGCCGGTTATTACAAGTTCTCCGTTTAATTCCTCTATTTTTTCTTGAATTACATCTTCTGTATTGCCATAAAATTTTAAATAATTTACCTGTAAATCAGGAAATTTTATTGACATTTCATCTTTGAGTTTATTTAATGAGGCATCTACGGAGTCTTCTAAATCTTTGATGGTAATGCTATATATAGTTGCGTCGTAGCTGGTAGATATTGGCATTAAAAAGGTGGAAACAACATTTAAATTGTAGTTTAAATTGTTGGCCAATGAAGCAGCAAATAAAACTGCATTTTTTGCTGAATCGGAAAAGTCTGTGCAGGCAAGAATTGATTTCATAGGTTTAATTATTTTTTGCTAAGGTAAAATAATATTAATTATAAAAAACTGATAAATGTCAACTATTGAGTGAGTTGAAAAATCTTAACATTTACAGTTAGTTAGTAGGCCCTCAAAAAGTCTATTTTCATTTTTTTTGATTGGGTTTCACCCAACTTTTTCAGCGAAGCTAAACCCATTCACTTTTTTGCCTTGATGCAAAAAAGTAAACAAAAAAAATCAAGGCTTCATTTTATCCTTTCCTCCTATTGTAGGAATTATTTTTACTTGCAAAATTGCGACCCAAAGGGTGATTTCCCTCCTAAAGTCGGGAACTTCCCTTTGGGTACCCCGCATTTTGCTGCATAAAAATAAGCAGATAAAATGATGCCGTAAAACGCTCCGAAAAAATACCATGTTTTTAAAAA
>CAIMMJ010000029.1 GCA_903842515.1 uncultured Bacteroidota bacterium
CTTAATTCCAAAAGAAAAACCAATAATAAAATTAGATAAATAGATAGTTCTTGTAATTATTTTTAGCCTCAACATAATTCCTGACTTTCCAATACCACTTAAAGTATTCAATATTAAATGACTAACCGGTATAGTAAGACTGCTTATTACTATAAAATCAAAATAATAAGAGGCGTCAATCCATTTTGAGCCAAAAACAACTATAATTATTTCTTTGTTAGTTAGAAAAAGAAAGCCCACCATAAAATTAGTTATAAAAAAAAGCATTGAACTTATTCTGTTATATATTTTACATAACTCTGCTAAATTATCTTGGTAGTGACTTGCAACTCTAAAATAAACATTCATTATACTGCTTGCAGAATACTCTACAACAAAATTATTTAATGATTTGGCTCTGTAATATAAACCTAAAACAGAGGGGGCAAAAAGTTTTCCAATTATCAAGGAGTCAATATTTCCAACTACAACCTCAATCATGTTTGTTATGAACATTTTAAATCCATGGCTCCATAATTCTTTGAGGCTTTTTAATGAAAAGGAGAAACTAGTTTTCACGCCTCTCAAATAATAATAGAGTAACAGGTTTGACACAAAAGCAGAGCTCAAATATTGAAATACCAAACTCCAAACTCCAAATCCATTTAAAGCTAAATAAATACTTAGAAACCCTCCAACAATTACTCCCGCTAAAGTAGTTTTTATGATAACACTAAAATTCAAATCTCTTCTTAATCTTGCACGATAAATGTGTCCAAAAGCATTTATAATAAACAACAAAGACATTGCTTCGAACAACGATTTTAAATTTTCTTTTGAATAAAATTTTGACAATAATCCAGACGAAAAATAAAATAGTATAAAAAGAATAAATCCTATTGTAACATTAAAAAATTGTGCACTGGCGTAATGCGACTCATTTACTTCCTTCCTTTGAATTAAAGCACCGCCTAAACCGGCATCCCATAAAGAGGAAGCAATATTTATTATTCCAATTAAAATTGCAATTGTTCCAAAATCTTCTGGACTTAATATTCTTGCCAGCACAACAGAAAATCCTAAACTGATTATATTGCCCGAGATTCTTCCAGAAAATTCCCAAAGTGACGCAATAATCGCCTGCTTTTTTTGAACCAAAATTTTACTTAATTTAATTACTATCCAAATGTACTTATTAAAGTTAAATTAATTTTACATTAAAAAAAACAGTTTGAATACTACTGCTTCATAACATTTCAAAAGAAACGTACAGTAACACAAAAAAGTGGTTTTTAATTTATAATACTTTTATGGTGATAAATAAAAACCTTTTTGTAATGCAATAAAAAATCTAACACTAATTAATTCTTCTAAGTTACATTTGTTTTCAATTAAAATGTATGAAGATTAAAAATTCACAAAGAAATTTAGACTAAATAAGATTTTCATCCCGTAAACTTAAGTATTTGTTATGACCAATTATTAGATGGTCTAAAACAGAAATGTCCATAAATTTCCCGGCTTCAATAATTTTTTTAGTAATATCTAAATCAGCTCCACTGGGTTTTAGGTTTCCACTTGGATGATTATGAAAAAGAACCAAGGCACTTGCTTGTAATTCTATTGCCCTTTTTAAAATAATTCTAACATCAACAACAGTTCCGGCTAATCCTCCTTTACTCAAGGACATTTTTTCTATTACCTCGTTTGAACGTTTTAAATAAACCACATAAAATTCTTCATGAGGCAAATCTGATAAATCTTGATAGATATACTCATAAGCAGATTTGCTAGAATCTATTTTTACTTTTTTTGGAGGCTCAGATTCTTTCCTTCTTCTTCCAATTTCTAAGGCCGCAGCAATTGAAATGGCTTTTGCTTCACCAATTCCTTTTACTTTTTTTAAATCTTCCAAGGTTAAATTACCCAATAAAAATAAATTATTATTTGCCAGGGATAAAATTTTTTTTGAAAGTTCTACGGCACTTTCTTTTGGGGTTCCTGAGCCAATAATAATCGCTAATAATTCTGCATCACTTAAAGCATGTCTTCCTTTAAGGATTAATTTTTCGCGTGGCCTATCTTCTTCTGCCCACTGTTTAATATTTAAACTTTTTTCTTGAGAGTATTCAGACATTTTTTAGCTCCAAAATTGCTTGTATTGGATCGGAACTAGAGAAAACCGTATTGCCTGCAACTAAAACATCGGCGCCACATTCCACTAATTTTTTATAATTGCTTAACGAAACGCCACCGTCAATTTCAATTAATGCTTGGGATGACTTTTCTGCAATTAAACTTTTTAGTTCTCTAATTTTTGAATAGGTATTTTCTATAAACGACTGCCCACCAAATCCTGGATTAACACTCATCATACATACTAAATCTATATCAGCAATAACTTCCTTTAGCAGAAAAATAGGTGTGTGAGGATTAATTGCCACACCGGCTTTCATTCCTAGCGATTTTATTTGTTGTATGCTTCGGTGGAGATGTGTGCAAGCTTCTATGTGAACTGATAAAATTTGTGCCCCAACATTTTTAAACTCCTCAAAAAACTTTTCGGGTTCCACAATCATTAGGTGAACATCTAATGGCTTTTTTGCATGCTTTTGAATTGCTTTTAGTACAGGAAAACCAAATGAAATGTTTGGAACAAAAACGCCGTCCATAATATCAATGTGAAACCAATCGGCTTGACTGGAATTTATCATCTCTACATCTCTTTGGATGTTTGCAAAATCTGCAGATAAAATTGATGGAGCAACAATAGCCATATTAAACAATGTATTCTTTTAGAATTAAATTTTCGCCATCAAAAATAGCATAGTTACAAGACTTAAACCAATCTCCCAAATTTATATAACGTGAATTATCTCCCACTTTAATATCAATAACTAAGTGACGGTGTCCAAAAATAAAGTAATTGAAATAGTTTTCTTTTAATTTTTCTTCGCAAAAAATTGCAAGCCATTCGTTTTCTTTTCCTAAATATATTTCATCTGTTGGTCCGTTTTTGCTCCTGCTTTTGCCCGACCAAAAATCTGCTATTGCAATACCTAAATCGGGATGAATCCATCTAAACAGAAATTTACAAACCGGATTTGAAAAAACTTTTTTTATAAATTTATATCCATTATCACCCGGACCAAGTCCATCGCCGTGTGCTATAAAAAACTTTTTTGAATTTATTTCAATCTCAATTTCTTTATAATGCATTTTCACACCCAGTTCTTTACTAAAATATTCAAAAACCCACATGTCGTGATTTCCAGTAAAATAATGGACTTTTATGCCGTTATCGCACAATTGAGCTATTTTTGCTTGTAACCGAACAAATCCTTTGGGAATAACTTTTTTATACTCGAACCAAAAATCAAAAACATCGCCAATCAAATAAATTTCTTGAGCATCCTTTTCTATGCTATTTAACCAAGAAATAATTTTCTTTTCTCGTTCAACAGAGGCTTGCTCACTTGGCACTCCCAGATGAAAATCAGAAGCAAAAAATATTTTTTTTCCCGGCTCAAGAATCATTACTTAGCTAGAATAGATTCCAATTTTTGTTCTAATTCTCGGCCACGCAAATTCTTGGCAATAATTTTTCCTTCTTTGTCAATTAAAACTGTTAAAGGAATACCTTGAATATTGTATAGTGGAACAACTGCAGAGCTCCAAAAAGCTAAATCGCTGCAGTGATTTGGCCAACTTAAATTATCTTTAGCGATTGCCTCCACCCAATTTTCTTTTTGTTTATCCAATGAAACGCTAAAAACTGTAAAATTTTTATCTTTAAATCTGTTGTACATTTTTACAACATTTGGATTTTCCATTCTACAAGGTTTACACCATGAAGCCCAAAAATCAATAAGAACAATGTTCCCCTTCAGGGATGAAAGCTTAATATTTTTTCCATCTAACCCAGGCAAATCTATTTCAGGTGCAGGAGAGCCAGGCATTAGCTTCATTAGTTCTTGCACGTTGCTATGAAACGATTTAACGTAATCGGAATTTGGGTATTTATTTTGCAACCCTTTATCTAACTTTACATAATAATCTATGTCATTTTCTTTGTCTAATTTTTCTATAAATGCCAAGTTAAAAAATGAATCTGGAAATTTATCAATCAATCCTTTTATAAAATCATTCTCAGATTTCATAAGCGTTTCGTATTGATTGGTTAGATTTGCAAGTAAAGCTTCATTACCTGGAATATTTTGATTGGCCTGAAATACTTTTTGCAGACTATCAGATTTTTGATAATTTGTTTGCATTAGCAAGGAACCTTTCCTTAACTGCTCATTATCAATTGAACCTTTAATAACCGCAGTTTCCAATAAATTTGGAAATTTCCCTTCAATAGTTATTTTATCGTTAGGGGATAATATTAAAACAACGTAACTATTTTTATCGAAGTAAAGTCTGTAAAAACCAATTTCCTTTAGGTCTAATCCAAATGACATTTCGCCATTTGCATTTATTTGGGCAGAATCGATGGCGTTTACTGCTGAGTTTGTTAAATGTTGCAATACAACTTTTTTGTTTGCAGAATTTTCTATCTTTAAGTTTACCCTAGAGTTTCCAACAGGTTTATTTGAACATGCAACAACTAATAAAGAGGATGCTAAAAACAAGTGAATTATATATTTCATTAAAAAAAATTTTGCCAAAGTTAAAAACAGGATTTAAAGTTTTTGCTAAAATGATTGACTTTGTTACTTTTACCAAATCATTTAATAATTTTTGTGAATAAAATTACTTTCTTCTTTCGGAATATATTACTTCTTATTCTTTTACATGCATGTTCCTTAAAAGTTCATTCTCAAACTATTAAGAATGCTAGAATAAAAATTTATAATCAAGACAACGGTATTGTTCAAAATTTTGGACAAGCAGTTTTAGTTGATAGAAGCAATTTTATTTGGATTGGAACTCAAGCAGGATTAAATAAATTTAATGGGTATAACTTCGAACTTTTTATAAATGAAAAGAAAAATCAAAATTCTTTAGGAGATAATGATATCACTACACTTTTTGAAGACAGAAATAACAAAATTTGGGTAGGTACTGCAAAAGGGTTAAATAGAATAGACAAAGTTAAAAACAAGATACAGAGAATACAATCCAAACAAGATTCAACAACCGATTATAGCTTCAGAGTAATTAGTATAAATCAAAATTTAAAAGGAGATATTTTAGTTGGAGGTGGTCGAGGGAACTTATTGATAGGAGAACCCAATTCATCACAATTTAAAAGGATAAAAAGTGAAATCAAAGAGGCGATTTATAGTATAGTAAATGACAAGGAAAATAATTCATGGCTAGGAACCGAAGGAAATGGCCTTTACATTTTAAAAAACAATTCAGAAATTCCAGAAAAGGTGACTATCAAGAACAATCAAAACGAAATTTCTAAAATTATTAGTTTATGCTTTGATAAAGACGAAAATTTATTGATTGGAACAAGACAAAATGGAATGTTTGTATTGAACACAAAAACACTTGTACTTGAAAAAATTAAATCTTTTGAAAAATTTAAAATAAAATGCATTTTTAAGGATACTAAAAATAGAACATGGGTGGGCACAGAAGATATGGGTGTGTTTTTTAAAGAATTAAACGATAAAGAATACATACCATTTGAAGAATCTATTTTTAGACGTTCAAATAATTTATACAATACTATTACAAGTATATCTGAGGATTTCCAAGGTAATATTTGGCTTACATGCACTGGTGGTGGATTGGTTCAGATTAATTTTCAAAAATATCCGTTTAACTTGCTGTTCAAAACCTCTACCGAATATGAAATTGTGAATAATACAATGATTGTTTCACTTTTTTTAAATAATAAAAATGAATACTGGTGTGGACTTCCCGGAGGAGAGTTAATAACTAACGAAAAAGTAAATACTAAGCTGATAAATAGCTTGGTAAAATATAATACTTACGCTTTATCCATATTAGAATTGGGAGATTTTGTTTTTTTGGGAACTCCAATAGGCGCTTTCAAAGGAAATAAAAAAACTGGAATACTGGAAAAGATAACCTTTGACAAATTAAAGAAATATCAAAATGGTGTAATTGGAATAAAAGAATTTGATAATAAAATATTTTTCATAAAATACGGCGGAAGTATTGCATACATTGACAAAATCTCCAATCAAGAATTTTCAGGAGAAAACAACAAAAATCTAGAGAAATTAAGTCCTTATTTATTTAACTGCATAGCTACTCTTGGTAATAAATATTATATTGCAGGTACAGAAAATAAAGGGTTGTTGATTCTGGATAAGGAATTTAAAATTGTTAGGAATCTAGAAAGTCCATTAATTAGTGATCAATATATTTTAAATATCAATACTGATTCAAAAGGAAGAATTTGGTTGGGTTACAATGGAACTGGATTGGATTTTATATCAAACGGTTTTGAACTTGCCGAAAACCTTTCATCAAAACCAAAGTCCTATAATTTTAATATTCAAAATGGATTATTGAATTCCAACATCATGTCAATTTTATTGGAAGACGACAAGAATATTTGGGTTTCTTCAACCAAGGGAATTATTAATATTTCATTATCAGATAAGTTTTTAAACCTTAAAAGTTTTAATGAAATTAAAATAAATGAGAGAAAAAACGAATGGTATGCTATCAAAACTTTTCTAAGTGCAGATGGCTTGCCATGCAATGAGTATAACAATGGCGCTTCATTCAAAAACAATGAAAACACTTTATATTTTGGAGGTATAAACGGTGTAGTTTATTTTAATCCAAAAAAGCTTGCCATGAATACAAAATCGCCTATTGTATCCCTAACAAATTTTAAAGTATTTGGCTCTGAGTTAAAACTTGATACAAACATTACCTACAAAAAACAAATCAAACTTTCTTATTCGCAAAATATTTTTTCAATAGATTTTGTAGCCTTAGATTATTCATCACCTGAAAAAAATCAATTTGCTTATAAACTAGAAGGCTTTGATAATGATTGGATATACAGTGGTCAACGACGATTTGCAAATTATACAAACATAGACCCAGGCGATTATATTTTTAAAGTAAAAGCTTCTAACAACGATGGAGTATGGAATGAAAAAGGCATTGAGTTAAAAATATCAATTGCACCTCCATTTTATAAAACGAAATGGTTTTATTCATTATGCACAATTCTATTTTTCTCACTGATATATACTTTCATTAAAAGGCGTGAAATTCAGCTAAAAAAAGAGAACAAATTGTTGGAATCCAAAGTAACTGAAAGAACTAAAGAAATTGAAAATATAAATAGTATTTTATACAAAAAGAACAGAGATATAACAGACAGCATAAATTATGCAAAAAGAATTCAAGAGGCATTTTTATTACCAGAGTTTGAACTTAAAAAGCTTTTTAAAGATGCTTTCATATTTTTTAATCCAAAAGATATTGTAAGTGGCGATTTTTATTGGTTTACAACAGATGAATATCCAAACAATGAAGACGGTATAGAAAAATTATATTTAGTGGCTGTTGCCGATTGCACTGGCCACGGTGTGCCTGGAGCATTGATGAGTATGATTGGAATAGATAGACTTACTGATTGTTCAAAAAAAACAAGCCATCCCGGAAAAATATTAAAATTATTAAATCAGTCAATAAAAGATTCTTTAAGACAATCAACAGAATATTCTGATGCCGAAAATAGCGATTCAGAAACCACCAGAGACGGAATGGATATTTGTTTGGTACAAATTGCTTATTTAAAAAACGGCCAGATAAGAATTAGATATTCTGGTGCCAATAGACCATTGTGGATAATTAGTAAATCTGTAAGAGAGATTAATGAGTATAAACAAAACAAGTCTGCTGTTGGTGGATTTACACCATTTGATTATTTCTTTGAGGAACAAGAATTGATTTTAGAAAAAGGAGATAAAATTTATATGTTCACTGATGGTTATTGCGACCAATTTGGAGGACCTGAAGGAAAAAAATTTCTTACAAAAAGATTTAGAACATTTTTAAGTTCCATCAGCCATTTACCAATGTTTCAACAATCAGAATTACTTGAAAACGAACTAATAGATTGGATGGGAGCGGATGAACAAGTAGACGATTTGTTGGTGCTTGGTTTTACTGTTTAAATACTAACTATATTTTTTCTACAAGTAAATTATCTTCGCAATTATCTAATAATTCTCTAATTGTTTTTTTTAATACTGGATGCATTAAATTTGGATTCAACTCTGCCATAGGTTGCAAGGTAAATCCTCTTTTATGCAGAAATTCATGCGGAATAATCAAGGCTTTGTGCGTAAAGGTTAAGTCGTTATAAAAAAGTATGTCTATGTCTATTATTCTTGCTTCCCATTTTTCATTTCTAATTCTTCCCATCTCTTTTTCAATTGAAAGACAAATTTTTAGTAACTCCTGTGGATCTATTTTTGTCTCAATTTCTAAAACTTGGTTTAAAAAACTATCTTGGTTTGCATTTCCCCAAGCTGCTGTTTTATAAATAGACGATGTTCTAGTTATTAACAATGAAAAAGAACTCAGCTTTTCCATAGCATTACTTAAATTTGATAACTTATTGCCTAAATTTGTTCCTAATAATATATAAATCACATTGTAAGATTAAAAGAATTATTGAGTTTTTCTTAACATTGCAATTCTAATTATTATAATCTAATATTCCTCATAAAACAAACTTATAAAATGAAACAATTTTTCAAATTTACTTTCGCCTCCATGCTTGGATTTTTACTTTCTATGGCAGTTATTTTTTTGATATTTGCTACTATAATTGGCTCATTTTTGAGCGGGAGCGACGATAATAAATCGGACAAACTCTCAAAAAATTCTATTCTACACATTTCTTTCTCCGGAACAATAAAAGATAGAGGTTCTGATAACCCATTCGAAAATTTTAGCTTTTCTAGCATGAGTTCTTCCAAAGTTTTAGGGCTAAATGACATTCTCGAAAATATAAAATATGCTGCAAAAGACGATAAAATAAAAGCACTATTTTTAGACTTAAATGATGTTCCAGCAGGCTTTGCAACATCATACGAAATTAGAGAGGCATTAGAAAAGTTCAAAGAGTCAAAAAAAACTATTGTAAGTTATGCCGATTATTATTCTCAAAAAACTTACTATTTGGCGTCTGTTTCCAATAAAATTTATTTAAATCCTCAGGGTTCCATGGAATGGATAGGATTGAGAACTGATTTAGCATTTTTTAAAAATGCATTAGAAAAATTAGAAGTACAGCCGCAAGTAATTCGTCACGGAAAGTTTAAAAGTGCTGTAGAGCCTTTTTTAGAAGAAAAAATGAGTAACGCCAACCGATTACAAGTAAGAACATTTCAAAATGCATTTTGGAAAATAATGACCGAGGCCGTATCAAAATCCAGAAAAATATCAGAAGACAATTTAAACCAAATGGCGCAAGTTCTTGAATTGAAAAATGCCAAAGATGCACTAAAAAATAAAATGGTAGATAATCTTTTATACAGAGACGAAGTACTTGAAGAATTAAAAAAAATAAATGCTGAAACTTCAGAAAAAAATCCAACCTTTATTACACTTTCCAATTATTCAAGTATTTCCAAAAGTGACGAGTCCTCTATTTCTTCCAATAAAATTGCAGTAATATATGCCTCAGGCGAAATAGAAGATGGAAAAGGCGACAATAATTCCATTGGTAGTGATAAGTTTGCCGAAACTATTAGAGAAGCAAGGCAAGATGACAAGGTTAAAGCAATTGTTTTAAGGGTAAATTCTCCCGGAGGAAGTGCTTTGGCTTCGGATATAATTTGGAGAGAGATTTCCTTGGCAAAAAAAATAAAACCTGTAGTTGTTTCCATGGGCGACGTTGCTGCAAGTGGCGGTTATTATATATCATGCAATGCTTCAAAAGTTTTTGCCTCACCAGCAACAGTAACAGGATCTATTGGTGTTTTTGGGTTGATGTTTAATGCAAAAAATATGCTTGCAAACAAACTTGGTATAAACATCGACACGGTAAAAACTCATCCAATGGCAGATATTGGTTCTTCCACTCGCCCACTTACAGAGCAAGAAAGAGCTATATTGCAACAAGGTGTAGAAGAAGTGTACGATACTTTTATAACCAGAGTTAGCCAAGGTAGAAAAATTGATAAAAATTTAGTAGATAGCTTAGGTC
>CAIMMJ010000030.1 GCA_903842515.1 uncultured Bacteroidota bacterium
CCCTCATGAAAAAAATCATACTACTCTTTTTAGTGCTTATTTTAAAATTTGCCCCTGCAAACGCACAATGGGTAACGATTCCTGACCCGAATTTTGTAACCAAGCTCACACAGCTTTTTCCCAGTTGTATGAACGGGAACCAGATGGATACTACTTGTGCAGAGATTGTGAATGCTGACTCAATTGATGTATCATTTGATCAAATTACTAACCTATCGGGATTACAATATTTTTATGATCTTAAAAAATTAAATTGTGGGTCGAATCTATTGACCAGTCTACCAGCTTTGCCTAATTCATTACAAATCTTGTATTGTGAAAATAACCAACTGACCAGCCTACCAATCTTGCCTAATTCATTACAAAAATTGTCTTGTTATACCAATCAACTTAGCAGCTTGTCGGCATTGCCCGATTCTTTGAAAGAATTGTATTGTGGTGGCAATCAACTGACCAGCTTTCCGGCATTGCCCGGTTCATTAAAAATATTGTTTTGTTATTCCAATCAATTGACCAGCCTGCCGGCATTGCCCGATTCTTTGAAACAATTATTTTGTCATAACAATCAAATTACCAGCCTTCCGGATTCTGTTATCTATTTTGGCTCGTCATTGCGGAAATTTGGCGCTGAACGGTGAGCAGGAAATTATCCGCAATCTTTTAGTTCTTTACTCAAACTTCATTTAGCCATCGCAGGTGTTTAGATTTGACAAGATCAATTAATTCTATTGAGCTTACGAGAATTTGAGGTTCGATTATTTCGCCTCTTTTCTAAACTTTTTCAGTTCAAAATAAGCAAAACCAATAGCGCCTAATACCAAAACTACAAGTGTTTGTAGCGTCCAGATAAGCCAACCAAAGGCCAAGCCCGTAGATTTATCTATGTTGTATAACACCAAAACTTGCATTAATGCCAGTGGATATGCACCAATTCCACCTTGCACAATAATCATGGCTACTGCTCCTGCAAATAGCAAGGAAAGACCACTGCCCCAACCTAAATTATTCATCAGCGGCAAAGCGCTGTAGCCAATAATAATTCCAAAATAATAAAAAAACCATATTCCAAATGTAAGAAGCAAAAACAACCACAAGAGTTTTACGTTTTTAAAAAAAGAAAAGCCTTGAGAAAAATTGCTGAACAGCTCTTTTACTTTTTCTATTAGTTTGTTGTTTGATTTTTTTACAAATCGAGAGGCTAAAAAAACAAAGAAAATAAGCAGCACAGCAATTGAGCTTAACACTAACCAGTTTAATGAGTTTATTTTAAGAAAAAGTGGTACAAAAACATTGGTGTTAAAAAAAGAATACACTACATCAAACTCTATCCAAAGACACAGCAATAAAGCAATAAACAAACAGATAACATCAAATATTCTTTCAAAAAAAACCGTTCCAATTGCAAATGAAAAATCCAAATTGTTGTATTTTTTTAGTATTCCACACCTGGTAACTTCGCCTAAACGTGGAAAAGCAAGATTTGCTAAATAGCCGGCCATTACAGCCCAAAACAAATCAAGAACGCTTATCTTTTCTTTTTCGCTGTTTAGCATTATTTTCCACCTTACCGCTCTTGTAATATGACTGATTATACATACAAAAAACACCAAAAACAAATAAAATGGACTGGCAGATTTAAAGGAAATAAAAACTTGGTCTACTTCTTCTTTTGAAAAATCTTTAACAGAATAGTAAACCAAAAAAACGCCTAGAAGCAAGAAAAAAATCAATCTAAAAAACTTTCCCATCTTTTATTTTTTACTCAGCAATCATATTGTCTATAAGTCTTATTCCTCCAATTTTTACTGCAATAAAAAAACGAGTTTCTTCACCTATTAAGTGCGATGAAATAGGCTTTAAATTGTTTTGATTTACTACTTCAAAATAGTCCAATGAAACGCCACTAACTGAGTTAACAGTAACTTCTACCCATTTTTTTAAATCTTCTATGGTCAATTTTTTAAACATTTCTATAGAATGAAGCAAAACATTGGGTACAATTTTAGCTTTTGCACGATTTTCCTTGCTCAAAAGCAAATTTCTTGAGCTGTATGCCAATCCGTCTTTTTCTCTAAAAATGGGGCAGGATACAATTTGAATGGAATAATTTTGAGTCTCCTTTAGTTTTTTAATTACCAATAATTGTTGGTAATCTTTTTCTCCAAAATATGCTTTGTGTGGCTTTACTAGTTTAAACAAAAGGTCAACCACCATTATTACACCTTTAAAGTGTCCAGGCCTGTGGGCTCCTTCCATAACAGTATCTAAATATCCCAAATCTATGTTTATAAAATTTTCTAAACCGCTCGGGTAAATTTCTTCAACCGAAGGCACAATAACGGCATCGCATCCGGAGTCTTCTAATAGTAGGAGGTCTTTTTCTAGGGTTCTAGGGTAATTGGTTAAATCGCCTTGTTGGTTAAACTGAGTGGGGTTTACAAAAATGCTTACAACAGTTAAATCGTTGTTCAAACAAGAAGCCTTAACCAATTGAATGTGACCATTGTGCAAAGCTCCCATGGTGGGAACAAAGCCTATTGTTTTATCAGCAGTTTTGCTGCGCCAATCGTTATATTGACTTTTTAATGTAAATACTTCCATTTAATGCAAAGATGTTGCAAAGCTAATAAAGTAAGTTTATTTTGAAATAAAGAAAAAATTTACTTAATTTTGTACTCTTTAAAAAAAAGCTTAACTCAAACCAAGAAAATGAAAAAAGCAAAAGTTCTATTTGTTTCGCAAGAAATTACGCCCTATGTAGAAGCTAATCACTTATCCACAATAGGAAGATACTTACCACAAGGTATTCAGGAAAAAGGAAGAGAAATAAGAACGTTTATGCCTAAATACGGCACTGTAAACGAAAGAAGAAATCAATTGCACGAAGTGATAAGGTTGTCAGGAATGAACCTTATAATAGACGATACAGATCATCCACTAATAATTAAAGTTGCTTCAATTCAATCGTGCAGAATGCAAGTATATTTTATTGACAACGAGGAATATTTTCAAAGAAAATCATTAATGACAGACGAAACAGGTGCTTATCACGAGGACAATGATGAAAGGTCTATCTTTTTTTGCAGGGGAGTGATAGAAACAGTTAAAAAATTAGGATGGTCTCCAGATATTATACATTGTAACGGTTGGATTTCGGCTCCGATGCCAATTTTAATCAAAAAAGTATTTAACGAGGATCCCTTGTTTGCCGATACAAAAGTTATTTACAGTATTTTTGACGAAGAGTTTTCGCCAGCTCTAAATAAAAAATTTGCTCAAAAAATACAAATGACAGGTATTTCAGATGCCGATGTTAAAAGAGTAAAAGACCCAACATTTAGCAACCTTACTAAGTTTGCCATAGATTATTCTGATGGAATAATTAAAGGAAGCATGAAAATTAGTGCCGATATTGAAAAACATTTAAAGGCATCAAACAAGCCAGTTTTGGCTTTTCAAGATCCCGAAAACTATGTTGCTGGATTTAATGAGTTCTACAATACTATTCTAGAAGAAACTCCTGCACTCGTAGAATAAATATGCCCCAATTATTTTCCGGTATTTCTTTGCGGAAGACTTTATTGTTTTCCGCAAATTTTTTTTTAATTGTGTTTTTGTTTTCCGCCTGCGATAAAAAAACATCTTTGGGAGGAGATATATTGGACGACGAATCAAAAAATTTTAGGACAATAGAGTACAATAGTTTTTTTTCTCACTCGTTGATTGAAAGTAGGGTTAGAACCGACGAAGATTCTTGCAACATTAATTTTTTGGGTTCCTATAATGACCCGGACTTTGGAATTATTTCTAGTGGATTTATGGTGCAATACAGTTTGCCTTTCCCCAACAATTTACCAATTTCAAGGCTTCATCCAGACTCGTTTGTTGTGGATTCTGTTGCTGTGCAATTGCCTTACAGAGCAGGAAGCTACTATGGAAACAACGAGGCGAGTTTAAAATATCAAAGGCTTCAGGTTTTTGAACTTAAAAACAACATTAATAAAAGTGATTCTTATTATTCCGATTTAGATTTTACCTCATACGCAAACACTGCATCGCTGGCAGATCAGTTTTTTTTGCCCGATGTTACAGTAATAAAATCTTCTGATTTAGATACTGTTCCAATGCTTCGTTTAAAATTAGACAAGGTGTTTGGCAGCAGATTATTAGCGGATACAAACTCCTTAAAAAACTCTTCCTCTTTTTTAAATTACTTTAAAGGATTACAGTTTAGAGTAAACCACATTAATCAACCAACTTTAGGTGGAGGAATTGTTGGCTTTGATTTAAATTTAAGAGCCTCAAAGCTCACGGTTTATGCAAAACATCAAAGGTTGGGTGCATTAAAGTTTTCGTTTACTACAAACTCTGATTTTGCAAAAGTAAATTTCTATGGCTACACCAGAAGTGCTCAAAATAGTGTAACGCAACAATTTTCAGACACTACACGGGGTCAAAATTTTATATATTTACAAGGGTTTGGAAGCACAAAAGCCAAGTTAACTTTGCCATTTATAAACAGCTTTAAAGATTCATTGCCAGTTTTGATAAATAAAGCAGAATTGATTATTGAACTTCAAGATGAAAATCTTTCTATTTTTCCTCCTTTATCTAAATTGGCATTAAGGGTTCATAAGGCCGATGGCACCATTGTTAAGCTCACAGACGAAGAGGCTGCCGGGGCATTTAATATAAATGGAATACTTAATTCTACCAATCAATATAAATTTAATATTACTCAGTATATTTATTCTTTGCTTTATTCCGCCGAAAGCGATAAAGGATTATTTTTGTCGGTTTATGATGGAGGGTTAAATCCAGGTAAAATTAAATTAAAGGGTGGAAATAACATTAGACTAAAAATTACATATACTAAAACAAATTAAAATATGTGTGGAATTGTAGCATATCTAGGAAACAGACAAGCTTATGATGTAATAATAAAAGGATTGCACAGATTAGAATACCGTGGGTATGATAGTGCAGGTATTGCCTTAAACTTAAGCAGCGGCCTAAAAGTTTATAAATGCAAAGGAAAAGTTTCTGATTTAGAAAACCATATAGCAAACCAAGATACAAACTCAACCATTGGAATTGGTCACACACGGTGGGCAACACATGGAGTTCCAAACGATGTAAACGCCCACCCGCATTCTAGCCAATCTAAAGGTTTGGTAATGATACACAATGGGATAATTGAAAATTATTCGCCCATAAAAATTGAATTGCAAAAGAGAGGTCATGTTTTTGAAAGTGACACAGATACCGAAGTATTAATACATTTAATAGAGGAAATAAAAAACAACGAAAAGTGCAGTTTAACAGAAGCAGTAAGGTTATCATTAAATGAAGTAGTTGGTGCTTATGCAATTGTGGTAATGGACAAAAATGATAACAATATGTTGGTTGCCGCAAAAAAAGGAAGTCCTTTGGTTGTAGGAATTGGCGAAGATGAATTCTTTTGTGCTTCGGATGCCACACCCATAATTGAATATACCAAAAATGTGGTTTACCTAGAAGAAGAAGAAATTGTAGAGATAAATAGGGGAGAGGAAATAAAAATTATAAATATAAAAAACCAAACTAAAACACCTTATATTCAAGAGTTAGAAATGAGTTTAGAAGCCATAGAAAAAGGCGGATATCCTCATTTTATGCTGAAGGAAATTTTTGAGCAACCACGTTCAATTCTCGATTCAATGAGAGGAAGAATGAACGCCAACGAAAATTATGTGAAGATGGGTGGCATAAGCGAATACAAACAAAAAATAATGAATGCCGAACGGTTTATTGTTGTTGCTTGTGGCACTTCTTGGCATGCAGGATTGGTGGCAGAATATTTATTTGAAGATTTAACAAGAATTCCAGTTGAAGTAGAATATGCTTCGGAATTTAGGTACAGAAACCCAATAATTACAGAAAAAGATGTAGTAATTGCCATTTCACAATCAGGCGAAACTGCAGATACTCTGGCAGCAATTGAGCTTGCAAAATCTAAAGGCGCCACAGTTTTTGGGGTGTGTAATGTTGCAGGTTCTTCTATTGCAAGAGCAACTCATGCAGGCTCTTACACACATGCTGGGCCAGAAATTGGTGTGGCTTCTACAAAAGCATTTACAGCACAAGTAACGGTTTTAACATTAATGGCATTGCACATTGCACAAGCCAAAGGAAGCATCAAGGAATCTAGGTTTCACCAAATTTTAAGTGAGATGGAAGGTATTCCTGCTAAAGTTCATAAGACACTCCAAAGCAACGATCTAATTTATAAAATTGCAGAAGAGTTTCAAGACGCCCATAACTTCTTATATTTAGGAAGAGGATACAGTTTTCCTGTGGCACTAGAAGGAGCACTTAAACTAAAAGAAATTTCTTACATACACGCTGAGGGTTATCCGGCGGCAGAAATGAAGCACGGCCCTATTGCACTTATTGACGAAAAAATGCCAGTTGTGGTAATTGCAACCAAGGGCGTTAATTACGAAAAAGTGGTGAGCAACATTCAAGAAGTAAAGGCAAGAAAGGGAATAATAATTTCTATTGTTACCGAAGGAGATTCACAAGTAAAAGAAATGTCGGACTACAGCATAGAAATTCCAGATGTAGAAGAATGTTTGGTTCCTTTAGTGAGTGTGGTTCCACTGCAATTGCTAAGTTATCATATTGCTGTAATGAGAGGTTGTAATGTAGATCAACCAAGAAATTTAGCAAAAAGTGTAACGGTAGAATAAGCAACTTATCTTATTTTTATTGGTTTTGTATTTAATACGTAAACATACTTTGTTCGCAATGAAGTATGTTCAAATACACATTCAAAATCTTATACAGAGATAGCGTATAAATCTTTGTGAGCTATTTTTGATCTTTCCGTATTTTGTGTCAATGAAATTATATTTAAAAGAGGTAATTCTATGTGTGTTTTTTTTATTGCCACACTTTCTTTTTTCTCAACAAGTAATGTCAGACAACACCGGTAAAATAGAAAGAACACTCTATTTTAAATCAAAGTTTACTGCCCCTCATACCATTGATGTATGGCTTCCCGAAGATTATTCTCCACAAAAAAAATATGCTGTGGTGTATATGCAAGATGGGCAAATGTTGTTCGACAGCACAACTACTTGGAACCAGCAAGAATGGAAAGTTGACGAAACCATAAGCAAATTAAAAACCGAAAATAAAATTATAGATTGCATTGTGGTTGGAATTTACAACAGAGAAGAATACAGGTATGCCGATTATTTTCCGGAAGATATTTTACAAAAACTTTCTGAAGAACAACGAAATGAAATCCTCAATAAGCAATTAAAAAATTCTCCATCTGCCAATAATTATTTGAGGTTTATTGTAGAGGAGTTAAAACCATTTATCGACACTAAATATTCTACCTATACAAACAAAGAACATACTCTAATTATGGGTTCCAGCATGGGCGGAATTATTTCGTTGTATGCTGTGTGCAAATATCCTGATGTGTTTGGTAAGGCGGGCTGTATTTCTAATCATTGGCCAGTGCTTTCGGCCAAGGTTTTTAACCTAAGTAAGACCATGAATGTTGCTGAAGAATTTAGAAAATACTTAAACGAAAAAATTGACGTTTCTAACCATTCTGTTTTTTATTTTGACCACGGCGATAAAACCCTTGATAGCTTGTATGCACCCTATCAGCAAAAAGTAGATAGCTTGTTTAAACAAAAAGGATTCACAGAAATAAATTTCGTTTCAAAAAAATTTCCGGGTGATGATCATTCAGAAAAATCGTGGAGCAAGAGGTTGTATATTCCTTTTGAGTTTTTGCTGAGGAAAGAAAAA